>NZ_JBFBGL010000016.1:0-137787 GCF_040684635.1 Amycolatopsis sp. NPDC089917
TTCGCGGGCTAATCGCGATCTGCCCGGGCAGATCGCGATTAGCCCGCGAAAGTCGACAGGCCCTGGGGCACCTACTTGGCGGGCTTGGGTTTCTGAGCCGGCTTGGGCTTCGCCGGGGCATCGTCCTCGCCGATCACGGGCGGGACGACCTGACCGGGCTCACCGACCACATCGGACGGCTTCGAAGCGGGCCGCGTCTTCGACTGGTGCGCGGTCCGGCCACCGCCGCCCGCTCCCATCCCCATCATGGGCGCCATCCCCATCGGCATCATCGCGGATCCCGCCCCGGCGGCCTGCCCCTGAGCCGGAACGGCCTGAACGGGCGCGACCTCCGGGATCGGCGCCTGACCCTGCTCGATCAGCGGCTCGTGCGACCCGGTCTTCCGGCCGTCGGCGGGATCGGCCGCGGACGGCGACGTCGACTGCTCCTCGGGATCGGCGGCAGAATCCGCCGCAGTGGTGGCCTTTTCCTGAGCCGGCGCGCTAGCGGCCTCGGACTCGTCGTTGAGCTTGAACTCGTCCTGCGGGTACCGATGAGTGATCTCGATGCTCCGCGACGCGCCGTCAGGATCGTCGACGCCGTCACAAAGCCGCACGAAGCCCTCGATGACGTTGCGACCGGCTTCGAAGAGCGCCTTGGCCGACTCCTGCGCCTCCTCCAGCTGAGTCCGCGCCCGCCGGACGCCGCCGACCGGCAGCATCGCGGTCTCGGAGGTCAGCTCGGCCGTGTCGACCAGGACCTCGACGAGATCGGTCAGGATGCGTCGGATCGACAGCACCAGCTCGTCGAGCGAACCCGCGAGCGTGGTGAGGGCGTCTTCGACGTCGGTGCCCGCGATCTTGATGTCCCCGATGTAGGCGACGAACGCGTCAGCGTCCTTGCCTGCCCACCCGGCGTCGAGGCGGCCGAGGTCCTCCGACAGTTCTTTCGAGACGGTGCCCGCGGTCGCCGCCGCTTTCCGGAGCCGGTCCGCCTCCTCCTTCAGATCCTCCCAGCGCCCCGCCAGCGGGGTCAGGTAGGCCTCGACGGGGTCGATCAGTCCCAGATGGTCGGACAGTTCGGAGACGAAGGCGAGATGCGGCGCCGCGGCCTCGACCAGGTCACCACCCGACCCCGTCGTGTTTAGCGGGCTAAACACGCTCGGCGCAGGCTCGGGCACGGCGGCGCGGGCGGCCTTCGGGTGCGGGATGGAATCGGTCGGGTTCTCCGACTCGGCGATCATGCGGTTCAGAGCTCCACGGCGCGTTTGATCATCTGGGCGGCCTCGTCGTCGTGTCCGGCGTGCCGCGCGGTCACCGTGTGGAGGGCCTCCGACGCCGACCGCAGCGCGGCCGCGCCTTCCTCCAGCTGACGCCGGATGGCCTCGGCCGCACGTCCGTAAGACGCGCCGAGGCCCAATTCCTCCGCCAGGGCGCCATGGGACTCGACGGTGATGCCGTCCCCGTTCACCTCGGCGGCCGCCAGCTCGAGCTCTCCGGCGGCCGCGTCCACCCGCTTCGCATAGTCAACGACGACGGTGCCGTCGATCTTCAGGCCGGCCACTGCACCCTCCACTCACCCGATACCGCTTGGGCGTTGAGACGCGCGCGCCGTCCCAGGGGTTCCCGCGATCAGTTGCCCGCGGGAGCCTGCTTCGACTGCGTGGCGACCGAGCCCGCCCTGTCGTCGATCGGCACGGTGTCGAAGGTGCGAAGAACGTCCTGCGTGTTCAGCGAAGCACCGGTGGGCAGGATCCTGACGATGGACTCCGGCGCGGGAACACGCTTGTTGAGCCCGATCGAATCCGCCGTCACCGCGTCGGGGACGCCGTAACGGATCCCGCGGTCGGAGATCAGCTGGATCGGCCCCTTGTCGAAGGTCTCCTTGCCGGTCGCCGACTGGACGACGGCCGCGAACCCGGGCTCCATGTAGAAGCTGTTGATCGGCGCGCCGACCGGGCCGGGCGTACCGATCTTGATGCCGGGCGCGGACCCGTCGGCGTTCCTGCCCTTCGGCAGCTTGTCGTCGACGAAGACCGCGGTGTGCCCGTCCCTGCTGGCGCCTTCACCGGTGATGGACCAGCCCAGGCAGGAGACCCGGGAACCCTGGGTCGCGTTGAGGACCGTCGGCACGGTCTGGGGGTAGGCGTTGAGCGCGACGAAGGTGGACTGTCCCTCGGTCACCCGAGTGATGTTGCGGATCTTGCCCTGGGCAACGGACATCACCGAAGTGCTGCCGTCGTTCTTGCCGGTCTGGACGATGTCCGCGACCGCGGACGAAACGGTCTGGATCCCTTCCCGCAGGATGAGGTGGAAGTCCTTCCGGCCGTCGGCCTGCTCCGTGGAGAAGACGTCGCCGACCTTCATGCCTTCGATCTCGTAGTTGGGGCTCTCCCCCTTGCCCAGGACGTCCGGCAGCTTCAGCTCGGGCACCTCGGGAATCGCGTCCAGCAGGCCCTGGGAGATCCCGCGCGGCTGGTCCGGCAGCTTCAGCGCGGCGCGGACGGCGGTCGCGTCCGACTTGATCTCGGCCTTGACGGCGTTGGCGTTCGGCAGGTTGGGGTTCGCCGCCAGCCGGTAGATCAGATAGCTCCGGCCGTTGTTGCCCTTGGCCAGCAGAGCCTCGTTTTGACCGAGCTCACGGCTCCCGAGCTGCTTTACACCCGCGTAGACGGTCGTCTCCGTCTTCGTCAGATCGGGCTGCGGAACCGACGGGTCGTACATGACCTCGTCGCAGACGCCCCATTCCGGGGTGGCGCGCTGGCCTTCCGTCGGCATCAGCTGCGGGCCGTTGGGAATGCCCATGAGCTGGCCGCGCGGGATGTTCTTCAGCTGTTCGTCCGAGACGACTGTGGGGTTCTTCACTTCGGAGGCCTGCTGCGGCCCCGAAGGCTTGTTCCCCGCCTGCTGCGCCCCCTGCTTGGACTGCGCGATGATCAGCAGCCGCGCCGAGGCGAGGTTGAAGGTCGGGACGAGTTTCTTCGGGTTCCCCGCCACGACGTACACCGTTCCGGACTGCTCGCCGATGACGATGTTGCCCGCTTCCGGCACGGAAGGCTTCGGGCTCAGGAGTCCCCAGATGACGAAGACCAGGACGCCCAGTGCGGCCAGCACGACACCCACGATGGTGGCCCGCGTGTGCGTGCGCATCGGGTCGTGGAGCATGACGGCGTCGCGACGGACCAGCGCGGATTGCATCCGGCGCAGAACGAACTGATAAGCCTGAACTTGAGACTTAGTAGTCGGTGTTGATGGCATTCTCGACCTACAGTCCTCCCCGTCGCGGTACGGTTCCGCAGGATAGCCGTACGGGGACCGTCTGGTGTGGGGTTTCTACCAACTCCGGATAGGGTCAGGTTCCTCGGGACCGGCTTTCCGGGTACGCAGCAAGCACGAGGGGAAGAGAAAGCGCGGATGTCCGTCACCACTCCTCCACGTCCGCCCGGCCCTCCGGGGCCGCAACCTCCTGGTCGCCCGCCGGGGCCTCCGCCGAGGCCCGGGAGACCGGGTGGTCCGGGCGGCCCGGCTGGAGGCCCGGGTGGTCCCGGTGTTCCTCGCGGTCCCGGCGGCCCTGGAGGGCCCGGTGGACCGCAGGGTCCCGGTGGTCCGGGAGGACCTGGTGGCCCCAAGGGCCCCGGCGGACCTGGTGGTCCGGGAGGACCTGGCGGGCCTGGTGGCCCGGGCGGTCCTCCGTCCGGCGGCCCCGGTCCGCAGTCCGGCCCTCCGCCCGCTCCGGCGGCACGGATCGCGGCGCCCACGCGGCGCCGGACCGGCGGGATCAACCTCGGCCCGCTGCCCGTCGCGAACCTCGTCGTGCTCGAACTCGGGCTCGCGATCGGCCTCGTCCTGCTCGCGATAAACATGAAGCTGAAGTGGGTCGCGATCGGCGTGCTCGGTTTCGCGATCATCATCGCGTTCTTGCGCTGGGGTGGCCGCTGGTTCACCCAATGGGCCGGTCTCACCATGCGGTACACGCTCCGCTCACACGATCGGGTGGCGAATCCGCTTCCTCCGAGCAGCATCGAGTCGCTCGCCGAAGAAGAGGACGCCGTCACCGGCCCTGACGACGCCCGGGTGAACCTGCTCCGTCTCGCCGTTCCCGATCTCGTCGTCGCGCACGGTGTGGACCACGAACGCCAGCAGGTCGGCCTCGCGTGGAACGACGGGACGTGGACCGCGGTCCTGCTCGTCGAGCCCGCTCCCGCGCTGATCACCCAGGCCGGTGGCGCGCCGAGCCTGCCGCTGTCCGCGCTCGCCCCGTGCCTCGAGGACCGCGGTGTGGTCCTCGACTCGATCCAGATGATCTGGCACTGCTACCCGGGCAGCGCCGCGCTCCCGTCGGACTCGCCGGCGCTCAGCTCCTACATGGAGGTGCTCGGCCCGCTTCCCGCGGCCGCGCGGCGGACGACGTGGGTCGCCATCCGGCTCGATCCGCGCCGGTGCCCGGCCGCCATCCGCGAACGCGGCGGCGGCGTGGTCGGTGCGCATCGCGCGCTGATCGGCGCGCTCTCGCGGGTGCGCAACGCCCTGGAGTCGCAGGGCGTGCCGACCCGGCCGCTCGACCCGGACGAGCTGCTGCGGTCCAGCATCTCGGCCGCGGAACTGACCGCGGTCGCCGGTTCGCCCGCGAAAGTCGGTCTGCAGGAGCGCTGGACCGGCGTCACCGCGGCGGGCATCGGGCACGCGAGCTACGCGATCACCAGCTGGCCGAAGGGCAAGATCAGCGGCAGCCTGAACGCCCTGACCAGTGTCCGCGCGCTGTCGGCGACGGTGGCGATGTCGATCTCGCCGTCCGCCGACGAGGGCAAGATCGGTCTGCGGGGAATCGTCCGCCTGAGCGCGCGGAACCCGCGTGAACTCGAAGCCGCCGACCAGCGGCTGCAGAGTGTCTCGGACAAGCTGGGGGTGGCGCTGACGCCGTTGCGAGGCATGCAGATCTCCGGGTTCTCCGCGACTTTGCCGATCGGAGGCACGGCATGAGCACCCGCATGCGCGACGCCGGCCAGAGCGCCGGTGTCGCCCCGGAATTCACCGTCGACCCGGCGATGCTCGACGCGATCAGCCCGTCCGGCGACCGGGGCGGGATCGTCCTGGGCTCCGGTCTCAAGGGCGAACCGCTGACGATCTCCGCGCTGCGTTCGACGCCGACCCGGATCGTGCTGGTCGGTGGCCTGTACCTGGCTCGGCAGGTGGCGCTGCGGGCGATGGCGGTCGGGGCGTGGGTCGTCGTGGCGACCGGTCGCCCGGCCGCGTGGCAGGTTCTCCCGCAGGCCGCGGGAAACCAGCCCAACGGCAGGCCTTCGCCGCTGGTGCAGATCCGGCGGCTGTCGCCGGTGGACCTCCCGCGTCCTTCCGAGGACGCGCCGCTGCTGGTGGTGACCGACGGTGGCCCGACACCGCAGGACCTGTTCCCGCCGCGTTCGCCTTGGCAGACGACGGTCTACGTGCTGCCGTACCTGCACCCGCAGGCTGGGGCGACCGCGAACGCGGCCGACCTGGTGCTGATGCAGCGGCTCCCGCCGGGGCAGGCCGAACTGGCCGCGCGGATCTGGCGGCTCCCGCCGCAGATGATGAAGCAGCTCACGACGTTGAAGGACGACCAGGTCGTCGCCCTGGGCCGGAACCTCTGGCGTCCGCTTCGCCTGGTCACCACGTCGAAAGAGCAGCAACTGCTGGGCCCAGTACGCCGCGGCGACTGACCTCCGACGGCGACTTTCGCGGGCTAATCGTGCTCTGCGGGGGCATTGTCCACATCGGACAGTGCCCTCGTTTTGCGTCAGGCCCCGCGTCACGATTAGGGGGCTAAAGTCGACCGGCTGCGGGAAGCGGGGCCGGAGTTCGGCGTCAAGGGGCAATCACGCGGACTGTGGATAAGTGGGGGCTTGTGGATAAGTAGGCCCTAAGGGCCAGTGGTGGCCGCGTGCTGTCGGTCTTGTCGATCACCGTGTCGGCATGACCAAACCCTTCGATTCATCTCATCTCCCCGACGTCTTCCGCGGCTCGGTCGCGCGCAAGGCGGGTCTCATCACCGCGAGCCAGCTGCTTGGTTCCAGCGTCCGAAGGCTGTTCCAGGACGTCTACACCCGCGCTGACGTCGAGGTCACACACGAGCTGCGCTGCCGTGGCGCGGCATTGCTCGCGCCTCCGGAAGCCGTGCTGACCGGACGATCAGCCGCGACCGTCCAAGGCGTCGAGCTGGCCAAGCCCCACGACCCGGTCGAGATGGTCGTGCCCGAGAAACAGCGCTTCGGTCCGATAGTCGGCATCAAAGTCCGGCGCACCGAGATCAAGCCCGAAGAATCGAAGCCATGGAACGGCATCCGTATCGCGCGTAAAACCCGGATCGCGCTGGACCTGCTGCTCCGGCTTTCTCCTCGCAAATCCGGGTGGGTGCGACGACTCCGCATCGGCGTCCCGGATCTGGACCAGTTCATGAGGGCCGAAAAGTTGGACGATCTGCATCTCAACAGCGAGTTCTACGGTCGCCGCAATCGGGGAATCCGCTTGGCCAGACACGCTCTACGGCTGTCCGACCCTCGTGCGGAATCGCCCCCGGAATCGGAAGTCCGCATCGTGCTGGCCGCCGGCGGCATCGCGGCGACACCTCAGGTCGAGGTCTTCTCCCGCACAGGCCATTTCATAGCTCGCCTCGACCTCGGCGACAAGAAGTACAAGGTCGCCATCGAATACGACGGCCGATGGCACAACACGCCGGAACAGCGAGCCCACGATCGCAAACGCCGAAGACGCGCGGAGGCCGAGGGCTGGCGCTTCGTCATCGTCACCGCGGAAGACCTGGCGAACGACTTCAAAGGCATCGTCGACGCCGTCTGGCGGGCCCGACGCGGCGCGATTAGCCCGCTAACCGTGCCGTGTCCGGGTCAGGAGGGGGTACGCATAGCGCGCGTTTGATCAGCACGGGCCGCGAGTTCGGTGTCCGGCGGGTAGTCGACGGCCATCAGCGTCAGGCCGTGTGCGGGAGCGACAGCGCTGTCCCGCGTCCGGCTCTCCAGAACGCCACTGGGCCATTCCAACGGACGACGGCCGTCGCCGACCAAAAGCAGTGCTCCCACCAGGCTGCGCACCATCGAATGACAGAACGCGTCAGCGGAGACGTCGACCTCGACAGCGTGCGGCCCGGTCCGCCTCCAGACGAGCTTCTGCAGCTCGCGAATGGTCGTCCCGCCTTCACGCTGTTTGCAGAAGGCCGCGAAGTCCTGAAGCCCCAAGAGAGACTCCGACGCCTCGTTCATCGCGTCGATCGAGAGCGGACGCCCCCAAGCCAGGGTGTCGTGACGCCTCAACGGATCCACGCCCCACGGCGCGTCCGAGACGCTGTAGCGATAGTGACGCCGCACGGCCGAGAACCGCGCGTCGAACCCGGGTGCGGCCACTCGGGCGTCCAGTACCCGCACGTCACCCGGCAGGTACCGATTCCAGCGGTGAAGCATCCGCCCCAGGTCAGGAATGCCCCGCTCGTCCAGTTCCAGGCGACCGGATCGACTTTTGCCCGCTAAAGTCGACACGTCGACGTGGACCACCTGGCCGGCGGCGTGCACACCGGCATCGGTGCGGCCGGCGACGACGACGGACTTCGGGACCGAAGCTCCCGGAGGCTGCTTCGCGAGCGCCTCTTCGAGGACGCCCTGCACCGTGCGCCGTCCGGGCTGCCGCGCCCAGCCGGAGAAATCTGTGCCGTCGTAGGAAACATCCAGACGCAGACGAACGAGCCCGCCCTCCGCAGTGGGAGTGGCGGGCTCGTCCGGGGTGTTCGGTGCCGTCAGGACGTCAGTCCTTCTTGCTGTCCGCGTCCGCGGCGGGGGCGTCAGCGGCCTCGTCGGCGGCGGGAGCCTCGGTGGCCTCCGGAGCCTCGGTGGCGGCCGTGTCGGCAGCCTCAGGGGCCTCAGTGGTCTCCTCGGCGGCCGGGGCGGCAGCCTTCGGCTCGTCCTTGGCGAACTTCGTCTTGCGCGCGGCCTCGGCCTCGGCGGTGACGGTCTTCTCGGCCACCAGCTCGATGACGGCCATGGGGGCGTTGTCGCCCTTGCGCGCCATCGTCTTGGTGATCCGGGTGTAGCCACCCGGACGCTCCGCGAAGAACGGACCGATCTCGGCGATCAGCTTGTGCACGACGTCCTTGTCGCGCACCACGCGCTGGATCTGACGACGGTTGTGCAGGTCGCCCCGCTTCGCCTTCGTGATCAGCTTCTCGGCCAGCGGGCGCACCCGCCGGGCCTTCGCCTCGGTCGTCGTGATCTTGCCGTGCTCGAACAGCTGGGTGGCCAGGTTGGCCAGGATCAGCCGCTCGTGCGCGGGCGACCCGCCGAGACGGGGTCCCTTTGTGGGGGTGGGCATCGGTTCTCCTCGTTCAGCTCACAGCTGGAGGCCGGGGCTCCCCCACCCCTACCGGTGAGGGAGCCGTAGCTGGCCTTACAGCTGCTCCGTCTCTGCGTAGTCCTGGCCATCGTCGTGGCCGTTGTCCGAAATTCCGTCCGTGATGCTGTCGACGCCCTCGGACCAGCCTTCACCGTCGTAGCTGGCCGCGGCCGCGGTCGGGTCGAACCCGGGCGGGCTGTCCTTCAGCGCGAGGCCGAGACCGACGAGCTTGAGCTTGACCTCGTCGATCGACTTCGCACCGAAGTTGCGGATGTCCAGCAGGTCGGCCTCGCTGCGCGAGACCAGTTCGCCGACGGTGTGGATGCCCTCGCGCTTGAGGCAGTTGTACGACCGGACGGTGAGGTCCAGGTCCTCGATCGGCATCGCGTAGGCGGCGATGGTGTCCGCCTCCTGCGGCGACGGGCCGATCTCGATGCCTTCGGCGTCGACGTTCAGCTCGCGCGCGAGACCGAACAGTTCCACCAGCGTCTTACCGGCCGACGCGACAGCGTCCCGCGGCGTGATCGACGGCTTCGTCTCCACGTCCAGGATCAGCTTGTCGAAGTCGGTGCGCTGCTCGACACGGGTCGCCTCGACCTTGTAGGTCACCTTCAGCACCGGGGAGTAGATGGAGTCGACCGGGATCCGGCCGATCTCCGCGCCCGCCTGCTTGTTCTGCAGGGCCGGAACGTAACCGCGGCCGCGCTCGACGACGAGCTCGATCTCGAGCTTGCCCTTGCCGTTCAGCGACGCGATGTGCAGATCCGGGTTGTGCACGGTGACACCGGCCGGGGGCACGATGTCGGCGGCGGTGACCTCACCGGGGCCCTGCTTGCGCAGGTACATGGTGACCGGCTCGTCCTCTTCCGAGGAGACCACGAGCTCCTTGAGGTTCAGGATGATGTCGGTGACGTCTTCCTTCACCCCGGGAACGGTGGTGAACTCGTGCAGCACGCCGTCGATGCGGATGCTCGTCACGGCCGCGCCCGGAATGGACGACAGCAGTGTACGACGCAGCGAGTTGCCGAGCGTGTAGCCGAAGCCGGGCTCCAGCGGTTCGATGGTGAACCGGGAGCGGGTCTCGTTGACCGTCTCTTCGCCGAGAGCCGGTCGCTGGGAAATCAGCATCTTTCCTAATTCCTTTCCAAACGGCGCCCGCCATATGACACCGAAAGGGATGGCGACGCGGCGGCGCATTCTGAACGCCGCCGCGCGAACCCACACCGGGCCGGAGGATCTCCGGCCCGGTGATGGATCACTTCGAGTAGAGCTCGACGATCAGCTGTTCCTGGACCGGAACATCGATCTGAGCGCGCTCCGGGAGCTGGTGGACCAGCACACGGAGGTTGGACGGAACGACCTGGAGCCACGCGGGAACGGGACGCTCGCCGAACGACTCCTTGGCCGCGACGAAGGGCAGCATCGCGAACGACTTCGGCCGCACGTCGATGATGTCCCACTTCGTGACCTGGTAGGACGGGACGTTGACCTTGACGCCGTTGACCAGGAAGTGGCCGTGGCTCACCAGCTGACGCGCCTGACGGCGGGTGCGGGCGATGCCGGCGCGGTAGATCACGTTGTCCAGACGGGACTCGAGGATCTGCAGCAGGTTCTCACCGGTCTTACCGGGACGCCGGACGGCTTCCTTGTAGTACCGGACGAACTGACGCTCGAGAACGCCGTAGGTGTAGCGAGCCTTCTGCTTCTCCTGCGACTGCAGGAGGTACTCGGACTCCTTGATGCGCCCGCGGCCGTGCTGGCCCGGCGGGTAGGGGCGACGCTCGAAAGCCTGGTCGCCGCCGATGAGGTCAACCTTGAGGCGACGCGAAATACGCGTCGCGGGGCCGGTGTAACGAGCCATTTCTTCTTACTCCTCCCCGTTCCTCAGACCCGGCGCCGCTTGGGCGGGCGGCAGCCGTTGTGAGGCTGCGGGGTCACGTCCTGGATGGTGCCGACCTCGAGGCCGGCCGCCTGCAGCGAGCGGATCGCCGTCTCGCGGCCCGAACCCGGGCCCTTCACGAAGACGTCGACCTTCTTCATGCCGTGCTCGGCAGCCTTGCGGGCGGCGTTCTCGGCGGCCATCTGCGCGGCGAACGGGGTGGACTTACGCGAGCCCTTGAAGCCCACGTGACCACTCGACGCCCACGCGATCACGGCACCGGTCGGGTCCGTGATCGAGACGATGGTGTTGTTGAAGGTGCTCTTGATGTGCGCGTGACCGTGCGCGACATTCTTCTTTTCCTTACGGCGGACCTTCTTGGCCCCCGCCGCAGTACGAGACTTCGGTGGCATGTTCTGAGGGTTCTCCTGTTAGCGCGCGTTCTCTTGGTGAGCGGCGACCGCTTCGGCCTGTCCGCGCCGGATGATCGAACCGGCGTCGGTGTACAGGTTGCGGAGCGCCATCGGGCGGGCGTAGAGCGCCTTGGGCGAGACACAAGCCGAGCCGCGGCGGTGAACGCCGCCCATCCGCACGACCTTCTTGCCCTGGACGCTCACTTCTTGCCAGCCTTCTTCTTGCCGGCGACCGTCTTCTTCGGACCCTTGCGGGTGCGGGCGTTCGTCTTGGTGCGCTGACCACGGACGGGAAGTCCGCGACGCCAGCGAAGGCCCTCGTAGCACCCGATCTCGATCTTCCGACGGATGTCGGCGTTCACCTCGCGGCGAAGGTCACCCTCGACCTTGAAGTTCTCCTCGATGTAGACCCGCAGCTTGGCGAGGTCGTCATCGCTCAGATCCTTGACGCGAGTGTCCGCGTTGAGCTCGGCAGCAGCGATGAGCTGCTTCGAGCGGGTACGGCCGATGCCGTAGATGTAGGTCAGCGCGATCTCCAACCGCTTTTCGCGGGGGAGGTCTACGCCAGCGAGTCGTGCCATTGGCGTTGATGCTCCTTCATAGAATTCATCTCCAGGTCTGCTCCCCGTCCGGTCCCGGGACCGACTCGCCTGTCGTGCCCTCGGCTCGCGCTTCGGGTGTCCCGGCCCCGGCCTGAAGTCCGGGGGTGAACCGGGCCGTTCGCACGGCCCGGCAGGTGCGGGGAGATTGTGTAGCCGTCAATCCACTCTGTACGAGTGCGAGTGATCAGCCCTGCCGCTGCTTGTGCCGCAGGTTCTCGCAGATCACCATGATCCGGCCGTGACGGCGGATCACCTTGCACTTGTCGCAGATCTTCTTGACGCTCGGCTGGACCTTCACGTCTCCTGCTCTCCTGCTTGTGCTAACTCGTCGTGATCACTTGTAGCGGTAGACGATGCGACCACGTGACAAGTCGTAGGGCGAGAGCTCCACGACAACCCTGTCCTCGGGCAGGATGCGGATGTAGTGCTGCCGCATCTTGCCGCTGATGTGTGCAAGGACCTTGTGGCCGTTCTCCAACTCGACGCGGAACATCGCGTTGGGGAGCGGCTCGACTACGCGGCCTTCGACCTCGATGGCCCCGTCTTTCTTGCCCATGTCCTCCGCATTTCCTGTCGCTACACTGTGTGATCAGTCAAAGCTTGAGTGCTTGGCTGGGTGGTGCTTCGGCACACTCCTGCCCGGCTCCAATGTCCGTTCGCGAGAATTCACGAGCGCGCAGGATCCGGGCGCGATGAGTACACCGACTTGACAGTGTACGCAACCCGTGTCGTGAGCCCCAAACGGGGGGTAACTGTGTTAGGTGACCCCTGAGCCCGCTGGCAGCGACCTCCACCATCGTACGCCTGCGCCGACCTGCGTTTAGCGGGCTAAACGCGCTGCCGGCGGCGAGTGCCCCGGCGCGCTCGGCGGGTGGAGTGCGCCCGATGGGGGCAGCGGGCGGGCGCCCTGTCGGCGGGCCCGGGCACTGCGCCGACCGGCGGGCGGACTTGCGTTCAGCGGCCTAACCGCGCTCCGGGCGCTTTCGACTTTAGCCCCCTAATCGCGCTCCGGCGATCGCGATCAGAGGGCTAAACGCAGGTCCGGGCGCACTCGCGTTCAGCGGGCTAAACGCGATCCGGGAGGGGTAGGGGGTCAGGAGTCTTCGGGGGCGGTGAGGACCCACGGGCCGTCATCGGTGATGGCGACGGTGTGCTCCCAGTGCGCGGCCCGCGAGCCGTCCGCGGTCACGACGGTCCACCCGTCCTCCAGCTCGACGGTCTCACCGCCGCCACCGGTGAGCATGGGCTCGATCGCGAGCGCCATACCGGTCTTGAGCCGCGGGCCCTTGCCGGGCTTCCCGAGGTTCGGCAGGAACGGGTCCATGTGCATCTGGCGCCCGATCCCGTGGCCTCCGTATTCGACGATCATCCCGTATTCGACGCCGTCGTCCTGACCGGCCTTCTCGGCCGCGGTCTGCACGGCGTGCGAGATGTCCGTGAGCCGTCCACCGGACGACACCGCCGAGATCCCCGCCCACATGGCGGCCTCGGTGGCCGCGGAAAGCGCGAGATCCGCCTTTGAAACCTCGCCGATCGCGAGGGTGACGGCGGAGTCACCGTGCCAGCCGTCGAGGATCGCGCCGCAGTCGACGGAGATGATGTCGCCGTCGCCCAGGACCTGCGTCTTCGACGGGATGCCGTGGACGATCTTCTCGTTCACCGAAGCGCAGATCGACGCCGGGAAGCCGTGGTACCCCTTGAACGAGGGCACCGCGCCGGCGTCGCGGATCGTCTGCTCGGCGAGCTCGTCGAGGTCGGCCGTGGTCACACCCGGCTTGGCGATCTCGCGCACCGCGGTGAGGGTGCGCCAGACGACCAGGCCCGCGGCCCGCATCGCCTGGAGCTCACCAGGGGTCTTAATTTCGATCATGCGCCCACGACGAAGCCGTTGCAGTACACGCAGTCCTCCGAGATTCACGTGCGGTCGCGCAGCGCTTCCAGCACGCGGGCGGAGATCTCGTCGACCGAGCCGACGCCGTCGACCGTGACCAGGATGTCCGCGTAGTACTCGAGCAGCGGAGCCGTCTCGGACACGTAGATCTGCTGGCGACGGCGGATGACCTCTTCGGTGTCGTCCGAGCGGCCGCGGGACAGCAGCCGCTCGACGACGACGTCTTCCGAGACCTGGAGCTGGATGACCGCGTTCAGCTCGGTGTCGACCTCGCCGAGGATCTCACCGAGAACGTCGGCCTGCTTGGTGTTCCGGGGGAACCCGTCCAGCAGGAAACCGACCTTGGCGTCGGGTTCGGCGAGGCGCTCGCGCACCATCTCGTTCGTGACCGAGTCGGGCACGAGTTCGCCGGAGTCCAGGTAGCGCTTGGCTTCCTGGCCCAGCGGCGTCTGCTCGCCCACGTGGGCGCGGAACAGGTCGCCGGTCGAGATGTGCGGGATCCGGAGCTTCTCCGACAGTGCTACCGCCTGAGTACCTTTGCCCGCGCCAGGAGGGCCGACTAGAACCAGGCGCGTCACTTCAAGAACCCTTCGTAGTTACGTTGCATCAGCTGGCTTTCGATCTGCTTCACGGTGTCGAGACCGACACCGACCATGATCAGCACAGCCGTGCCACCGAACGGGAAGTTCTGGTTGTTCCCGCTACCGGTGACGGACAGGAAGAAGTTCGGAAGGATCGCGATGATGCCCAGGTACAGCGAGCCCGGCAGGGTGATCCGGCCGAGGACGTAGCTGAGGTACTCCGCGGTGGGGCGTCCCGGGCGGATACCCGGGATGAAGCCACCGAACTTCTTCATCTCTTCCGCACGCTCGTCCACGTTGAACGTGATCGTGATGTAGAAGTACGTGAAGAAGATGATCAACGCGAAGTACAGCAGGACGTGCGCCCAGCTGGACTGGTTGACGATGTAGTTCTGGATGAAGACCTGCCAGCCGGCGTTGCTGTTGGCGTCGCCGACGAGGCGGCTGATCAGGTCCGGCAGGTAGAGCAGCGACGAGGCGAAGATGACCGGGATGACACCGGCCTGGTTCACCTTGATCGGCAGGTAGGTCGAGGTCCCGCCGTACATGCGGCGGCCGATCATGCGCTTGGCGTACTGCACCGGGATCCGGCGCTGGCCCTGCTCGACGAAGATGACGCTGGCGATGATCACCAGGCCGAACACGCAGATCAGGGCGAAGACGACACCACCCGCGCTGCTGAGGATGTTGCCACCCTCGATCGGGATGCGGGCCGCGATGTTCAGGAAGATGAGGACGGACATGCCGTTGCCGACGCCGCGCTCGGTGATCAGCTCACCCAGCCACATCATGACGGCGGTGCCGGCGGTCATCGTGATGACGATGATGGCCAGCGTGTAGACGCTGTTGTCCGGGATGATCGCGGTGTCGCACTGCGGGAAGAGCTGCTTGCGGTCGGCGAGCGCCACCACACCGGTGGCCTGCAGGACCGCGAGGGCGATCGTCAGGTACCGGGTGTACTGGGTCAGCTTGCCCTGACCGGACTGGCCTTCCTTCTTCAGCTCCTCGAAGCGCGGGATGACCACGGTGAGGAGCTGGACGATGATGCTCGCCGTGATGTACGGCATGATGCCGGTCGAGAACAGCGAGAGCTGCAGCAGCGCGCCGCCGCTGAACAGGTTCAGCAGCTGGTAGACGCCCTCCTGCGACCCGGTCTCCGTACATTTCTGGACGGCGGAGTACGAGATGCCCGGGGCCGGGATGGTGGCACCGATTCGGTAGACCGCGACGATGGCTAGCGTGAACAGGATCTTCTTACGTAGATCCGGCGTCGCTAGAGCCGAGCGGAAGGCGCTGAGCACGCGGGGGACCTCCTCGGCGTCGTCGGCTGTATTACCGACGATCGGCTTGGCCGACCTGGGGCCGGCGGGAACACACAGCTTTCTGGCACAAGCCAGGAACGCTTCGGGGCACACTCGTCCCGAAGCGTGTCGCCGACTCTAACAGCTTCACAGGGCGTGTCCGCAGCGCGTGTGGGTTTTCCGGACGAAGGTTGGTTCGCGAGGTTGATCGACTTGCTCTTCTCGCTCCCGAACCTTGACAGATCGCCCTGTCGTTCTTTGCTTTCCGGGCCTCGTCGGATCGCGGTTAGCCCGCTGAACGCACCGTGATCAGGAGCTGGAAGCGGCGAGGGCTCCCGCCATGCCGAGGAGCACGACTCCGGTGCCGCGGTCGACGTTGCGAGTCGCGCGACGGGACAGCCGGAGCGACTTCACGAGCGCGCCGACTCCGACGTAGGTCGCGCCCGCGACGAACTCCGCCAGCAGGTAGACGGCGCCGAGAATCGCGATCTGGGCGGAAAATGAGCCGTGAGCTGCGTCGATGAACTGCGGTACGAACGCCGTGAAGATGAGGATCGCCTTCGGGTTCGTGATCGCGACGACGAACTCCTTCCTCGCGATCCGCAAGGCAGGTACGGGCTCAGCGCTTGAGGGCGTCTGGACGAGCGCGGTTCGTCCGGTACGGAACGTCGACCAGAGCAGTCGCCCGCCGATCCAGACCAGGTAGGCGACGCCAGCCCATTTGATCACCGTGAGTGCAAGCTCCGACGCCGCGAGGAGTTGTCCGAGCCCTGCCGCGACCGCGGCGATCAGCACCGTGAATGCGACCAATCGGCCTAAAAGCCCCGCGAGCCCTTTCCCTGCCCCCTGCGTCATGCCGTGGTGCAGGCCGAGCAGGTTGTTCGCCCCTGGCGTAAAAGCCACGAGCACCGCCGCGCCGAAAAAGACCACTACCCACGTCATCGGCCACCTCCTCCCCCACCGTATCGGTGGCCGCGAGCGTGTTTCGCGGGCTAATCGCGCTCCTTCGGGCCGGGATCCGGCGTAGGTGCGAAGGCCGAATAGTCCGGGGGCCCGGGTTGCGGCTCCGGTGGGAGCACCGTGATGGAGATGCCGTCCTTCGGGGTGGGCATGTCCGCGAGACTCGTGTCTTCGCTCGCCGGGACCTCGTCTTCCTGGACGCGATGACTCATGACGGCCGCGCCTGCCGCGGCGACGACCGCGGCCAAGAGAGCCCACATCCCCGCGCCCAGCGTCATCTCCACCTCGGTCGTCTCTCCCATCGGACGGCCGAACCCCTGAGTGGCCACGGTGATGACGACCGCGGTGAGGAACACCGCCGCGATGGTGGTGAGCCACCGGTCCAAGGCGCCCGGACGTCGGAACCGGGCGGCGCGGGCGCTGGCGATCGTGGCCGCCAGGAGGACTGCCGCGGCGATCAGGAGCGGAATGCCGACAGGCGACGCGGGCGTGGTGAAAGGGGGATGGTCGGCGGAAGTGAACTTCGTTTCCCAGGCGCCTTGCTCGACCACGACCATGACCTCGTCGCTGCGATCGAAGGGAAGCCGATGTTCGGTGGCGAAGAACGGGAAGAGACAGCCCATGAGGGTCAGCACCAGCGCCAGGACGCCCAATGCCACCGAGACCACCCTGCGGGGTTCCAGCCGACCGGACCGTTCCGGCTCATTCACGGGATCCATCGGACCCGAGACCGATACGACCATCGGCGGGGCGTCCGGCTGCTGAAAGGGCTGCGGATCCTGCCCAGGAGGTGTGGCCACCTGGCGATTCTTCCAGCTCAGACCCCCGCCCGCCACGCTCGCGGCCTGGCGGGCGGTTCGACATTAGCCCCCTAATCGCGATCCGGGCCCTAGGCACCCGGGCGACCGGAGGACTCGTGTTTAGCCCCCTAATCGCGATCTGGGTCCCTGGAGGCTCCTCGGCGCGAGATCGCGATTAGGGGGCTAAACAGAGGTCGGCCGAGCGGAGCGCAGGCAAAGCGAAAGGCCCGCCGGGCGGAGCCGGGCGGGCCTTTCGGTGAAGCTGAGGCTCCCGCAGCGAAGCGGAGGGAGCCGGGTGAAGCGGGAGCGAGCTCAGAGCGTGGTGGCGGAGCCACCGGCGGCGGAGAGCTTCTCCTTGGCGGAGCCGGAGAAAGCGTCGGCGGTGACGTCCAGCTTGACGCCGTTCACGTCGCCGTTGCCGAGCACCTTCACGAGCTTGCCCTTGCGGACCAGACCGTTCGCGACGAGCTCCTCGGCGCCGACCTTGCCACCGTCCGGGAAGACGCGGGCGATGTCGCCCACGTTCACCGGCTGGTACTCGGTGCGGAACCGGTTCTTGAAGCCACGCAGCTTCGGCAGCCGCATGTGGATGGGCATCTGCCCACCCTCGAAACCGGCGGGCACGTTCTTCCGGGCCTTGGTGCCCTTGGTACCGCGACCGGCGGTCTTGCCCTTCGAGCCCTCACCACGGCCGACGCGGATCTTGTCGCGCTTCGCGCCCGGAGCCGGACGAAGGTGGTGGATCTTGATGGCAGTCATGCCTTGACCTCCTCGACCTCCACCAGGTGGCGGACGGTGTGGATAAGGCCGCGCACCTCGGGAGTGTCATCACGCACGACGCTCTGGCGGATCTTGCGCAGCCCGAGGGTGCGCAGCGACTCGCGGTGAGCGTGCTTCGTGCCGATCTTGCTCTTGACCTGGGTCACCTTGAGCTGAGTCATGTCAGACCCCCTGACCCGCGCGCTGACGCAGCATGCGAGCCGGAGCGACGTCCTCGAGCGGGAGACCGCGGCGGGCCGCGACCTCTTCGGGACGCTGCAGACCCTTCAGGGCCGCCACGGTCGCGTGCACGATGTTGATCGCGTTGTCGGAGCCGAGCGACTTCGACAGCACGTCGTGGACGCCCGCGCACTCCAGCACCGCGCGCACCGGGCCACCGGCGATGACGCCGGTACCGGCCGAGGCCGGACGGAGCAGCACGACACCGGCGGCTTCCTCACCCTGGATCGGGTGCGGGATGGTGCCGGCGACGCGGGGAACGCGGAAGAAGTTCTTCTTCGCTTCCTCGACGCCCTTGGCGATGGCCGCGGGAACTTCCTTGGCCTTGCCGTAGCCGACGCCGACCTGACCGTCGCCGTCACCGACGACCACCAGAGCGGTGAAGCTGAAGCGACGACCACCCTTGACGACCTTGGCGACGCGGTTGATCGTCACGACCTTCTCAAGGTGCGGGGTCTTTTCCTGGCCGGCCCCGCCACGGCCGCTGTCGCGCCGGTCCCGGCGGTCGCGACGGTCATTGCGGTCGTTGCCGCCCTGCCCGCCGGGTCCACCCTGGCCGCCGCCGAATTGCCGTGTACGTCCCGGCATCAGGCTGTCCTTCCATTCACGAGCATCTGCATCAGAACTCCAACCCCGCCTCACGCGCGGCGTCGGCGAGAGCGGCGATGCGGCCGTGGTAGGCGTTGCCACCACGGTCGAACACCACGGCCGAGACACCGGCGTTCTTGGCACGGGCGGCGACGAGTTCCCCGACCTTGGCGGCCTTGGCCTTCTTGTCGCCGTCCAGCGCGCGAACGTCCGCCTCGAGGGTGGACGCCGACGCCAGGGTCTTGCCGACGAGGTCGTCGATCAGCTGCACGGCGATGTGCCGCGACGAACGCTTGACGACCAGGCGCGGACGCTGGTCCGTGCCGTTGATCTTCTTGCGAAGGCGGAAGTGCCGACGGGCCTTCGCGACGCGGCGGCGGGTCGAGATGTCCTTGCCGACCGGCTTGCGCTTCGTAGTCGTGTCGCTCATGATCACTTACCCGTCTTTCCGACCTTGCGGCGGATCTTCTCACCCTCGTAGCGCAGGCCCTTGCCCTTGTACGGGTCCGGGCGGCGCAGCTTGCGGATGACCGCGGCGATCTGGCCGACCTTCTGCTTGTCGATGCCCGAGACCGAGAACCGGGTGGGGGTCTCGACCTTGAAGGTGATGCCTTCCGGCGCCTCGATCTTCACCGGGTGGCTGTAGCCGAGGGCGAACTCGAGGTCCGAACCCTTGGCCTGCACGCGGTAACCGACACCGTGGATCTCGAGCTTCTTCTCGTAGCCCTCGGTCACACCGACGACGAGGTTGTTGACCAGCGTCCGGGTGAGACCGTGCAGGGCGCGGCTGGTGCGCTCCTCGTCGGGACGCTTCACCGCGAGAGTGCCGTCTTCGGCCTTCTCGACGGTGATCGGCTCGGCGATGGTGTGCTCAAGGGTGCCCTTGGGCCCCTCGACCTTGATCTGCTGACCGTCGATGGTCACCTCGACCCCGGAGGGGACGGCGACCGGCAGCTTTCCAATGCGTGACATGTCTGTGCCCCCTTCCTTACCAGACGTAGGCGAGGACTTCGCCGCCCACGCTGTTGCGCTTGGCCTGACGGTCGGTCTGGAGGCCGGACGACGTCGAGATGATCGCGACGCCGAGGCCACCGAGAACCGACGGCAGTTCGGTCGATTTTGCGTAGACCCGCAGGCCGGGCTTGGACACGCGGCGGAGGCCGGCGATGCTGCGCTCACGGTTGGGGCCGTACTTCAGCTCCACGATGAGGTTCTTGTGCTTCTCGCCCGGCTCGTCGCGGTAGCCCGAGATGTAACCCTCGCGCTTGAGGATCTCGGCGATGTTCGCCTTGATCTTCGAGTGGGGAAGCACGACCTCGTCGTGGTAAGCCGAGTTCGCGTTACGCAGACGGGTCAAGAAGTCTGCGATGGGGTCGGTCATCGTCATGGTGACCTGTCAACCTTTCTCGCCCTGGTTCCCTGCAATTTCTGCAAGGCCTGTGGCGAAGTGGGAGTTAAAAAAGACTCTTACCAGCTGGACTTGCGGACGCCGGGCAGCTCGCCCGCGTGTGCCATCTCGCGAAGGCAGATCCGGCAGAGCCCGAACTTGCGGAACACCGAGTGCGGGCGACCGCACCGCTGGCAGCGCGTGTAACCGCGAACCTTGAACTTCGGCGTCTTCGCGGCCTTGTGGACCAGTGCTTTCTTGGCCATCGACTCAGTTCTCCTTGAACGGGAAGCCGAGCTTGCGAAGCAGCGCGCGGCCCTCGTCGTCGGTGTTGGCGGTGGTGACGACAGTGACGTCCATACCGCGCGGGCGGTCGATGGCGTCCGGGTCGATCTCGTGGAACATGGACTGCTCGTTGAGACCGAACGTGTAGTTGCCGTTGCCGTCGAACTGCTTCGGCGAAAGCCCGCGGAAGTCACGGATACGCGGCAGCGCGATGGTCAGCAGCCGGTCGAGGAACTCCCACATCCGGTCGCCGCGCAGCGTGACGCGCGCGCCGATCGGCTGGCCCTCACGCAGCTTGAACTGCGCGATGGACTTGCGAGCCTTGCGAACCTCGGGCTTCTGCCCGGTGATCGCGGCCAGGTCGCGGATGGCGCCTTCGATCAGCTTGCTGTCACGGGCGGCGTCACCGACACCCATGTTCACGACGACCTTGACGACGCCCGGGATCTGGTGGACGTTCTCGAAGGAGAACTCCGCCTGGAGCTGTCCCTTGATCTCCTCGCGGTACCGCACCTTGAGGCGCGGGGCGATCTTCTCTGCGGTGGTCATGATCAGATGTCCTTACCGTTCCGGCGCGAGACCCGGACCTTCTTGCCGTCCTCGCCGATGCGGTAGCCCACCCGGGTCGGCTTGCCGTCGGAGTCGACGACCATCACGTTCGAAACGTGGATGGGCGCCTCCTGCGTGACGATGCCGCCGGACTGCGCACCGCGCTGGGTCTGGGAGATCCGCGTGTGCTTCTTGATCCGGTTCACGCCCTCGACCAGCACGCGCTCGCGCTCGGGGTAGGCCTGGATGACCTTGCCCTTGGCACCCTTGTCCTTGCCGGCGATGACGACGACCGTGTCGCCCTTCTTCACCTTCATGCTCTACAACACCTCCGGCGCGAGCGAGATGATCTTCATGAACTTACGGTCGCGCAGCTCGCGACCGACCGGCCCGAAGATGCGGGTGCCGCGGGGCTCATTGTCGTTCTTGATGAGCACAGCAGCGTTCTCGTCGAAGCGGATGTAAGAACCGTCCGGACGACGGCGCTCCTTGCGCGTGCGAACGATGACCGCCTTGACGACGTCACCCTTCTTCACGCCGGCAGCCGGCATGGCGTCCTTCACGGTGGCGACGATGATGTCGCCGATGCCCGCGTAGCGCCGCCCCGAGCCACCGAGAACGCGGATGCAAAGGATCTCCTTCGCGCCCGTGTTGTCGGCAACCCGAAGCCGCGACTCCTGCTGGATCACGTCTACTCCTGTATGTCGCGCTGGTTCTCGCGGTGAACTGCGAGCCTTGCGGAACTAAGGGACTCAAAAAGAGCCCTACTTACTTGGCCTTCTCCACGATCTGCACCAGACGCCAGCGCTTGGTCGCCGACAGCGGGCGGGTCTCCATCAGGGTGACCCGGTCGCCCACGCCCGCCTCGTTGTTCTCGTCGTGCACCTTGACCTTGCTGGTGCTGCGGAGAACCTTGGCGTAACGACGGTGCTTCTTGCGGTCCTCGAGCTCGACCACGATCGTCTTGTTCATCTTGTCCGAGACGACATAGCCCTCACGGACCTTACGGTCGTTGCGGCCGGCCGCCTCGGTGGGCTGCTCGCTCATGCGGCACCTTCACTCTCGGCGTCAGGGGAAACGGACAGGCCGAGTTCACGCTCGCGCATGACCGTGTAGATCCGCGCGATGTCCGTGCGGACGGTACGCAGACGGCGGTTGTTGTCGAGCTGTCCGGTCGCCATCTGGAAGCGGAGGTTGAAGAGCTCCTCCTTGTATTCCTTCAGACGCAGAACGAGCTCTTCCGCGGTGAGCTCACGAAGCTCCGATGCCAGAGCGGCACCTGCCTTCGCCATCAGAACTCACCACCTTCACGGGTCACGATGCGGCACTTCATGGGCAGCTTGTGGATCGCGCGGCGGAGCGCCTCACGGGCGGTCTCCTCGTTCGGGAACGAGATCTCGAACATCACGCGGCCCGGCTTCACGTTGGCGATCCACCACTCGGGCGAACCCTTACCGGAACCCATGCGGGTTTCCGCCGGCTTCTTGGTCAGCGGGCGGTCCGGGTAGATGGTCGTCCACACCTTGCCGCCACGCTTGATGTGACGCGTCATGGCGATACGAGCGGACTCGATCTGCCGGTTGGTCACGTAGCTGTGCTCAAGCGCCTGGATGCCGTACTCGCCGAAGTTCACCTTCGTACCGCCCTTGGCGGCACCGTGGCGCTTCGGGGAGTGCTGCTTCCGGTGCTTGACCCTGCGCGGGATGAGCACGTGTCAGCCCTCCGTCTTTTCTGCAGTCTCAGCAGCCGGGGCCTCGGTGGCCGCGGGGGCGGTGTCGTCGCTCTTCGCGGCGGCGGCCGCCCGGCCGGCTTCGGTCGAGGTCGGCGTCGTGCCCGACGAGCCGGAGCGGCGCGGTCGGGACGGACGGTCACCACGGTCACGGCGCGGGGCGCGCTCGGCGGCCGCGGCGGCGTCACGCGCCTCCTTGGCCTTGAGGCCACCCACGAGCTCGCCCTTGTAGATCCACACCTTCACGCCGATGCGACCGAACGTCGTCTTGGCCTCGAAGAAGCCGTAGTCGATGTCGGCGCGCAGCGTGTGCAGCGGGACGCGGCCATCGCGGTAGTGCTCGGAGCGGGACATCTCGGCACCGCCGAGACGACCGCCGCACTGCACGCGGATGCCCTTGACCTGCGGCGAGCGCATGGAGGTCTGGATCGCCTTGCGCATCGCGCGGCGGAACGCCACACGGTTGCTCAGCTGCTCCGCGACACCCTGAGCGACGAGCTGGGCGTCGGCCTCGGGGTTCTTGACCTCGAGGATGTTCAGCTGGACCTGCTTGGCGGTCAGCTTCTCCAGCGCGCCGCGGATGCGGTCGGCCTCCGCGCCGCGACGGCCGATGACGATGCCCGGCCGGGCGGTGTGGATGTCGACGCGGACCCGGTCACGGGTGCGCTCGATCTCGACCTTGGAGATCCCGGCGCGCTCCATGCCCGTGGACAGCAGCTTCCGGATCTTGACGTCCTCGGCCACGTACTCCGCGTACTGCTTGTCGGCGTACCAACGCGACTTCCAGTCCGTGGTGATACCCAGGCGGAAGCCGTGCGGGTTGATCTTCTGGCCCACTACCGGCCACCTGCCTTCTTCTTGCCCTGTGCCTTCTTGGCCTCGGCCTTGGGACGCGACTCCACCTCGACGGTGATGTGGCTGGTCCGCTTGCGGATCCGGTACGCGCGGCCCTGGGCCCGCGGACGGATGCGCTTGAGGGTCGGGCCCTCGTCGGCGTAGGCGTTCTTGACCCAGAGGGTGTCCGGGTCGAGATCGAGGTTGTTCTCGGCGTTGGCCACGGCGCTGGCGAGCACCTTCGCGACCGGCTCGCTTGCCGCCTGCGGGGCGAACTGGAGCACGGCCAAGGCGTCGGCGGCGCTACGTCCCTTGATCAGCTCGATCACCCGGCGCACCTTGGTAGGCGAGTCCCGGACGAAGCGAGCCCGCGCGTAAGCCGTCGGCAAAGCCTCGGCCACGTCGTTCTGGGCGTTCATCGCTAGTTCCTTGTTCTCTCGTGCCCGCTCAGCGGCGGCGCGACTTGCGGTCGTCCTTGATGTGGCCCTTGAAGGTCCGAGTCGGCGCGAATTCGCCCAACTTGTGACCCACCATCGCCTCGGTGACGAACACCGGGACGTGCTTGCGACCGTCGTGCACCGCGATCGTGTGTCCCAGGAAGTCCGGGATGATCGTGGAGCGTCGCGACCAGGTCTTGATGACGGTCTTCTTGCCCGACTCGTTGAGAGCGTCCACCTTCTTGAGCAGGTGGTCGTCCACGAAGGGGCCCTTTTTGAGGCTACGTGGCATGTTCTTCTACCTCCCTGCTCAGCGCTTCTTGCCGGTACGCCGGCGGCGGACGATCATGGCGTCGGAAGCCTTGCGGCGGCGGGTGCGGCCTTCGGGCTTACCGTTCGGGTTCACCGGGTGGCGACCACCGGAGGTCTTACCCTCACCACCACCGTGCGGGTGGTCGACCGGGTTCATGACGACACCACGGACGGTGGGGCGCTTGCCGCGCCAGCGGTTACGGCCCGCCTTGCCCCAGTTGATGTTCGAGTGCTCGGAGTTGCCGACCTCGCCGATGGTGGCGCGGTTGCGCACGTCGACGTTGCGGATCTCGCCCGAGGGGAGACGAAGCTGGGCGTAAGGCCCGTCCTTCGCCACCAGCTGCACCTTGGCACCGGCGGACCGCGCCATCTTCGCGCCGCCACCGGGGCGGAGCTCGATCGCGTGGATCACGGTGCCGACCGGGATGTTGCGCAGCGGCAGGTTGTTACCCGGCTTGATGTCGGCGCGGGGGCCGTTCTCGACCGTGTCACCCTGCTTGAGCTTCTCCGGGGCGATGATGTAGCGCTTCTCGCCGTCGGCGTAGTGCAGCAGCGCGATCCGAGCGGACCGGTTGGGGTCGTACTCGATGTGCGCGACCTTGGCGGGAACGCCGTCCTTGTCGTTCCGGCGGAAGTCGATCAGCCGGTACGCACGCTTGTGGCCACCGCCCTTGTGGCGGGTGGTGATCTTGCCGCTGGAGTTACGGCCGCCGGACTTGCTCAGCGGACGCAGCAGCGACTTCTCCGGGGTGGACCGAGTGATCTCGGCGAAGTCGGAGACGCTGGAACCGCGACGACCCGGGGTCGTCGGCTTGTACTTGCGGATGCCCATGTGTCAGCTCAGTCCTTTACGCGGTGGGTCCGCCGAAGATCTCGATCGGCTTGCTCTCAGCCGAAAGAGTCACGATGGCGCGCTTGGTGTCCTTGCGCTTGCCGAAGCCGGCGCGAGTCCGCTTACGCTTGCCCTGGCGGTTGGCCGTGTTGACGCTGACCACCTTGACGCCGAACACCTTCTCGACCGCGATCTTGATCTGGGTCTTGTTGGCGTCCGGGCGGACGATGAACGTGTACTTGTGGTCCTCGAGCAGCCCGTAGGACTTCTCGGAGATCACCGGCGCGAGCAAGATGTCGCGGGGATCGGGGATGGCGATCGCACTCACTGCTCGTCACTCCCTTCAACCTCGCTCGACCGCGCGCTGGCCTTCGCGCCCTTGCCCCGCACGGGACCGGCGACGAACACGTCGTAAGCGGCCTTGGTGAACACCACGTCGTCGTTGACCAACACGTCGTAGGTGTTGAGCTGGTCGGGCGTGATGATGTGGACCTCGGCCAGGTTCCGCAGCGAGTTCCAGCTCAGCTCGTCGTCGCGGTGCAGGACCACGAGAACGCGCTTCGCCTGGGTCAGCGCGGCGATGGCGGCCTTGGCGGACTTGGTGGACGGCTTCTCGCCGGTCACCAGTTCGGTGACGACGTGCAGCTGTCCGGCACGGGCCCGGTCGGAGAGGGCGCCACGCAGGGCGGCGGCCTTCATCTTCTTCGGGGTCCGCTGGGTGTAGTCACGCGGCGTGGGGCCATGGACGACGCCACCACCGGTGAACTGCGGCGCCCGGGTCGAACCCTGGCGGGCGCGGCCGGTGCCCTTCTGGCGGTACGGCTTCTTGCCACCACCGCGGACTTCACCGCGGGTCTTGGTGTCATGCGTGCCCTGGCGCGCGGCGGCCAGCTGGCCCACCACGACCTGGTGCATGAGGGGCACGTTGGCCTGCACGTCGAAGATCTCCGAGGGGAGCTCGACCGTGCCGTCGGCTTTACCGGCCGGGGTCTTCAGCTCGACGCTGGTCATGTTCAGTTACCACCCTTCGCGGCGCTGCGAACGAACAGCAGGCCGCCCTTGGGACCGGGCACGGCGCCCTTGATCAGCAGCAGGCCGTCCTCGGCACGCACCGCGTGCACGGTCAGGTTCTGCGTGGTGACCCGGTCGTTGCCCATCCGGCCCGCCATGCGCAGGCCCTTGAAGACGCGGCCCGGGGTGGCGCAGCCACCGATCGAGCCGGGCTTGCGGTGCACGGCCTGGGCACCGTGGCTCGCGCCCTGGCCCTTGAAGCCGTGACGCTTCATGACACCGGCGTAGCCCTTGCCCTTGCTGGTACCGGTCACGTCGACCTCGATGCCGGCCTCGAACACCTCAGCGGTGATCTCCTGGCCGACCTCGTAGGTCTCGGCGTCGGTGGTACGCAGCTCCGCAAGGAAACGACGCGGGGTCACGCTCGCCTTGTCGAAGTGGCCGGTGCGCGGCTTGTTCACGCGACGCGGGTCGACCGCGCCGAAAGCCAGCTGCACGGCCTTGTAGCCGTCGTTCTCCTGGGTCCGAACCTGGGTGACCACGTTCGGCCCGGCCTGCACGACGGTCACCGGGACGACCCGGTTGTTCTCGTCGAAGACCTGGGTCATGCCGAGCTTGGTGCCCAGGATGCCCTTCACTTGCCTGTCAGACATGAGTCTCTTACTCTCCGCCGCTCGCCAGCCGCTGCTACTGGATGTTGACGTCGACGCTCGCCGGCAGGTCGATGCGCATGAGCGCGTCGACCGTCTTCGGCGTCGGGTCGAGGATGTCGATCAGACGCTTGTGCGTGCGCATCTCGAAGTGCTCGCGCGAGTCCTTGTACTTGTGCGGCGAGCGGATGACGCAGTAAACGTTCTTCTCGGTGGGCAGCGGCACCGGCCCGACAACACGGGCGCCGGTACGCGTGACCGTCTCGACGATCTTGCGTGCCGAGGTGTCGATCGCCTCGTGGTCGTAGGCCTTGAGCCGGATGCGGATCTTCTGTCCCGCCATGGTGGCTGCTCGTTCCTTGTCGTCTCGTGCCGCTTTTGTCTTTTCAAACCTCAGCCTGGCTGAGGTTTTCCCAGTTCAACGGCCCTGTCCCCGGTCCACGCGGTCGGGCGTGTCGGGCCCGACGCACAGACGGATCCCGCGGGATCTTCGTCTTGCCTGGTCTTCCTCAACGTGAGGAGGCATCGAGCCGGCGGAAATGCTTGGTCGCCGTCTCAAATGCCCTTGCCCGCTAGCCTCACCCGAAGGAAGTGCTCCGCGGACCGTGGCCGCTCATACCAGGGCGGCCGGAACCCGATTTCCGAAGAAGTACGGGTTCGGCCGCCCCAGGACGAGCAACCTGAATAGTGTCGCACACGTGATTTGACGCCCCTAACCCGGGGGTGTATTGCCCCCGGGCGGGGCGTCTAAATCACTTGTTGATCTTGGTGACCTGGCCGGCGCCGACGGTCCGTCCACCCTCACGGATGGCGAAACGCAGGCCCTCGTCCATGGCGACCGGCTGGATCAGCACGACGCTGATGTCCGTGTTGTCGCCCGGCATGACCATCTCGACACCCTCCTTGAGGGTGACGACGCCGGTCACGTCCGTGGTACGGAAGTAGAACTGCGGGCGGTAGTTGTTGAAGAACGGGGTGTGACGGCCACCCTCGTCCTTCGACAGGATGTAGACCGAGCCCTCGAACTCCGTGTGCGGGGTGGTGGTGCCCGGCTTCACGACGACCTGGCCGCGCTCGACGTCCTCGCGCTTGATGCCGCGGACCAGCAGACCGACGTTGTCGCCGGCCTCACCCTGGTCGAGCAGCTTGCGGAACATCTCGACACCGGTGACGGTGGTCTTGGTCGACTTCTCCTTGATGCCGACGATCTCGACCTCTTCGTTCACGTTGACGCGGCCACGCTCGATACGGCCGGTCACGACCGTGCCACGGCCGGTGATCGTGAAGACGTCTTCGATCGGCATCAGGAACGGCTTGTCGAGCTCACGCACCGGGTCCGGCACGTTCTCGTCGACGGCCGCCATCAGCTCGAGAACGCTCTCGCCCCACTTGGCGTCGCCCTCGAGGGCCTTCAGGCCGGAGACCTTGATGACCGGAGCGTCGTCACCCGGGAAGTCCTGGGAGGACAGCAGCTCGCGGACCTCGAGCTCGACGAGCTCCAGGATCTCTTCGTCGTCGACCATGTCGGCCTTGTTCAGCGCGACCACGATGTAGGGCACGCCGACCTGCTTCGCGAGCAGCACGTGCTCACGGGTCTGCGGCATCGGGCCGTCGGTCGCCGCGACCACGAGGATCGCGCCGTCCATCTGCGCCGCACCGGTGATCATGTTCTTGATGTAGTCCGCGTGACCGGGGGCGTCCACGTGAGCGTAGTGACGCTTCTCGGTCTGGTACTCGACGTGCGAGATGTTGATCGTGATGCCGCGCTGCTTCTCTTCCGGCGCGTTGTCGATCTGGTCGAACGCCGAAGCGGTGTTCAGCTCGGGGTACTTGTCGTGCAGAACCTTGGTGATCGCCGCGGTCAGAGTGGTCTTACCGTGGTCGACGTGACCGATGGTCCCGATGTTGACGTGCGGCTTGGTCCGCTCGAATTTCGCCTTCGCCACTGGAATGTCCTCCTGGACTGTTTTGCTTACTCACCGGCCAACGTGGCTGTCGGACGGAGATTCGTTTCTTACGGATACCGCGGACGTTCAGGAGCGTTCCTTATGCCCGCGAGCGGACGGGAACTACTCCCCCGTCGCCTTCGCGATGATTTCCTTCGCGACGTTCGCGGGAACCTCGGCGTAGGAGTCGAACACCATGGAGTAGTTGGCACGTCCCTGCGTACGCGAACGCAGGTCGCCGACGTAACCGAACATCTCCGACAGCGGGACCAGTGCCTTGACGACACGGGTACCAGCGCGCTCCTCCATGGCCTGGATCTGGCCACGGCGGGAGTTGAGGTCGCCGATCACATCGCCCATGTAGTCCTCGGGCGTGGTGACCTCGACGGCCATCAGCGGCTCGAGGATGACCGGACCGGCCTTCTTCGCGGCTTCCTTCATCGCCATGGAACCGGCGATCTTGAAGGCCATTTCCGAAGAGTCGACCTCGTGGTACGCGCCGTCCAACAAGGTGAACTTCAACCCGACGAGCGGGTAGCCGGCCAGCACGCCGTACTGCATGGCGTCCTGCGCGCCCGCGTCGACCGACGGGATGTACTCCCGCGGCACGCGGCCACCGGTGACCTTGTTGTCGAACTCGTAGAGGGCACCGTCGGTGGACTCGAGCGGCTCGAGCTTGACGATGACCTTCGCGAACTGACCGGAACCACCGGTCTGCTTCTTGTGCACGTAGTCGAGCTTCTCGACCGTCTTGCGCACCGTCTCGCGGTAGGCGACCTGCGGCTTACCGATGTTCGCCTCGACCTTGTAGTCGGACTTCATGCGGTTGACCAGCACCTCGAGGTGCAGCTCGCCCATGCCCGCGATGATCGTCTGGCCGGTGTCCTCGTCCAGGTTGACCTGGAACGTCGGGTCCTCTTCGGCCAGCTTCTGGATCGCCAGGGACAGCTTCTCCTGGTCGGCCTTGGTCTTCGGCTCGATCGCGACGCGGATGACCGGCGCCGGGAACGTCATCGACTCGAGGACGACCGGGTTCTGCGGGTCGGCGAGGGTGTCACCGGTGGTGGTGTCCTTCAGGCCGATGACCGCGTAGATGTGGCCGGCCTGGGCCTCGTCGACCGGGTTCTCCTTGTTGGAGTGCATCTGGAAGAGCTTCCCGATGCGCTCCTTGCGCTCCTTGGTGGCGTTGATCAGCTGCGCGCCGGAGGCGACCTTGCCCGAGTACACCCGGATGTAGGTCAGCTTGCCGAAGAACGGGTGCGCGGCGATCTTGAACGCCAGGGCGGAGAACGGCTCGTCGACGGACGGCTTCCGGGAGACCGGGGTCTCGCCGTCGGGCAGCGTGCCCTCGACGGCCGGGACGTCCAGCGGCGACGGAAGGTAGTCGATGACCGCGTCGAGCATGGGCTGGACGCCCTTGTTCTTGAACGCGGAACCGGTGAGCACCGGGTACGCCTCGCGGCTCACGGTGAGCTTCCGGATACCGGCCTTCAGCTCGGCCTCGGTCAGCTCTTCGCCCTCGAGGAACTTCTCCATCAGGGAGTCGTCGGTCTCGGCGATGGCCTCGACCAGCTTCTCCCGGTACTCGGCCGCCTTGTCGGCGAGCTCGGCCGGGATCTCCTCAACGGCGTAGTCCTCGCCCTTCTGGACCTCGCCGCGCCAGGTCAGCGCCTTCATGCGGACCAGGTCGATGACGCCTTCGAACTCGTTCTCGGCGCCGATCGGCAGCTGGATGACCAGCGGGCGGGCGCCGAGGCGCTCCTCGATGGTGCGGACGGTGAAGTAGAAGTCCGCGCCGAGCTTGTCCATCTTGTTGACGAAGCAGATACGAGGAACCTCGTACTTGTCCGCCTGACGCCAGACCTGCTCGGACTGCGGCTCGACACCTTCCTTGCCGTCGAAGACGGCGACGGCACCATCGAGCACGCGGAGCGAACGCTCCACCTCGACGGTGAAGTCGACGTGGCCCGGAGTGTCGATGATGTTGATCTGGTGGTCGGCCCAGAACGTGGTGGTGGCAGCCGAGGTGATGGTGATACCCCGCTTCTGCTCCTCCTCCATCCAGTCCATGGTGGCGGCGCCATCGTGGACTTCACCGATCTTGTAGTTGACCCCGGTGTAGAACAGGATCCGCTCGGTGGTGGTGGTCTTACCGGCGTCGATGTGGGCCATGATGCCGATGTTGCGGACCTGGTTCAGGTCGGTCAGCACTTCACGTGCCACGAGAGTGTTCCCCTGTCTCAAAATTGGGGCCCGGCAAGGCTTTGATCGGCAGCCGGGCGGTCATCACCAGCGGTAGTGCGCGAAGGCCTTGTTGGACTCGGCCATCTTGTGCGTGTCCTCGCGCCGCTTCACGCTGGCGCCGAGGCCGTTGCTCGCGTCGAGGAGCTCGTTCTGCAGACGCTCGATCATGGTCTTCTCGCGGCGGGCCGCGGAGAAGGAGACGAGCCAGCGCAGCGCGAGGGTGGTGGAGCGGCCCGGCTTGACCTCGATCGGCACCTGGTAGGTGGCACCACCGACGCGGCGGCTCTTCACCTCGATGGTGGGCTTCACGTTGTCGAGGGCGCGCTTCAGCGTGACGACCGGGTCGGTGCCGGTCTTCTCGCGAGCGCCTTCGAGGGCGCCGTAGACGATGCGCTCGGCCAGGGACCGCTTGCCGTCCTTCAGCACCTTGTTCACCAGCTGGGTGACCAGCGGGGATGCGTAGACGGGGTCAGAGATCAGCGGCCGCTTCGGGGCCGGACCCTTGCGGGGCATTAGCTCTTCTCCTTCTTCGCGCCGTACCGGCTGCGCGCCTGCTTACGGTTCTTGACACCCTGGGTGTCGAGCGAACCGCGGATGATCTTGTAGCGGACACCCGGCAGGTCCTTCACACGACCACCGCGCACGAGCACCATCGAGTGCTCCTGCAGGTTGTGGCCTTCACCGGGAATGTAGGCGGTGACCTCGATGCCGCTGGTCAGCTTCACACGAGCGACCTTGCGAAGCGCCGAGTTCGGCTTCTTGGGGGTTGTGGTGTACACGCGAGTGCACACGCCACGCCGCTGCGGGCTCCCCTTGAGGGCCGCGGTCTTCTGCTTGGCAGCCTTGTCCTGGCGGCCCTTACGGACCAGCTGCTGGATCGTGGGCAATGGACCAGCTTTCTGTTCGCGATCTTGCTACTACGTGTTGTCTCCGGCCCCCGCGGTCGGGCGTGTCGGCCCGCGTCACGGTCTGGCGACCGGTAACTTCCCGTAGGGATTTTCCGTCGGATCCCGCGTGGGCGAAGCCGGTGGACCGGATGCCTGAGCACCCCGTCCATGCCGTACGGCACACGGGACGGCCCGACGCCTGCCGGGCACGGTCTCCAAAGATACCCGGCGCCTTCCGGGCCGACCAAGTCGGGGGGTCGATAACTATATCGTGCCGGGCGTCACGCCGCGGCCACCCTGATGGAACGGCGTTTCGGGCCGTTTCATTCCGTGCCCCGCCACCGCCCGGCCCTCACTCCTCGTCGGGCTTGGCGTGGTCCGCCCGGCCGGGGTGCGGGTCCCGGCTGAGGTCGATCAACGGGTGAACGGGCGCCCCCTCCGGCGCCGCGTGGCTCCCCCGCCTGGGTTCTTCGGTGCTTTCCTGCTGCTCGGCGTCCACGACGCCCTCCCCTCTTCGTACTGATACCGCCCTGCTCGGCCGACCACGCTACCTATTCCCCTGACGGGTGAGCCGGATGGATCCGAAAAGCACCCCGTCGCGTCGAACCGGTGAATGAGTCACGATGAGACTGGTCACAGCGTTGCTCCAGATGACGCGCCGCAAGCACGGGGAGGCTCCATGTCGGCCGAGTTCGAACAACTGGTCGCGGAATTCGAGAAGTTCCAGTCCAGCATCAAGAACGTCGACGATCGGTTCGCGAACATCGGCGGCATGCAGGACGAGCTGAGCAGGCTCGAAGCGACGGCGTCCTCTCCGGACCGTTCGGTGACCGTGGTGGCGGGGCCGGGCGGCGCGATCATGGACGTCAAGTTCACCGAAGACGCCCTTCGCCAGCGTCCGGAGGCACTTTCGGCGGCCCTGATGTCGACCATCCAGCAGGCCGTGGCGGAATCGGCGCGCAAGCAGGCGACCATCGTCGAGGAGCACATGGGCGACGACCTCAACCTGGTCGACCAGGTGCTGGAGACCCAGGCCGAACTCTTCGGGACCACGGTCGAGGACCTGAAGGCGCGGATGGACGAGGCTCCGCCCGCGGAAGCACGGGCGGAGCAGCCCGACGACTATTCCGAGCGCTCCGTCCTCAAGTCCGCGGACGAACCGCAGCAAGCGCGGCCCCCGGCGTCGAGCGGTGGATCCGACGGCGATCGCTTCCTCAAGAACCTGTTCGACGAAGACGACCGCTGACACCCGGCACAGATCGCGTTTAGCGGGCTAAACGCGACGCGGGCGGGAACCGGAGACGGCGTCACGGAGTCCAAGGCGCCGATCACGACGAAGGAGGAGTGACCGATGGGCGGCGGACACAAGGTGGTGATCGAGGCGCTGCGCACCTACTCGGGCAAGCTCGGGCAGGACGTGCAGATCCCGACCGAGGTCGGACGGCTGGTGCAGCAGTCCGACGTCGGCGACGAATCCTGGGGGGTGGTCGGTCTGTTCGTGAAGAACGAGTACACGGAAATGCTCACCGACCTGCAGGATCTGGTGATCGAGATGGGGTCGGGCCTGACCGCGGCCGCGGAGAAGCTCGGCAACGCCGCGACCGCCTACGAGCAGAACGAAGACGACAACGTCAAGGCGCTCAACGAAATCCTCAAGCTGCTGGATCAGCCCGCACAGTCGAGGACACCGCAGATGGGCCCGGCCAAGTAGCGAGGGGGACTGATCGTGGCCGATCAGAAGATCACCGGCGAGCACACCAAGATCGAGATCAACGACTACAACCCGGACACCTTCCGCACGGACAAGGTGCTAACGTCGCTGCCCGGGCCGATCGGCAGTGGCTTCAGCACCTTCGACACGGTCAAGAAGGCGACCGCGGACGGGTTCCAGGCGAGCGACATCGGGACCATCGCGGCCAGCGGCGCCGGGTTCGTCAGCTCGTGCATGGGCGTGGCGGACATCGCCAGTGACCCGATCGGCTGGCTGGTGGGCCAGGGACTCAGCTTCCTGATGAACGTGTGCCAGCCGATCCAGGACGCCATCCACATGGTGAGCGGGGACGGCCCGGCGCTGTCGAACGCGGCGGGCAACTTCAACAACATCGGCGTCTATCTGCAGAACTACAGCAAGAAGTTCGTCGAGGACGCGAAGTCGTCACTGTCCCAGTGGGACGGTGACGCGGCGAACAAGGCCGGCGAGAAGCTGGCGAAGTTCGGGCAGGGCATCGACGGGATCGCCGCGCAGGCGGGCGACATCGCCCAGCTGCTGCAGATCTCCAGCATGGTCATGACGGTGATCGAGGAGTTCATCAAGGCGATCCTCACCGAGTTCATCACCTGGCTGGTCATGATCTGGATCCCGGCGCTGGCCGCGGCCGTCCCGACCTGTGGCGGCTCGACGGCGACGGCGGGCGGGCTGACCGCCACCCGCGCGGTCTCCACGACGTCGAAGGTGCAGAAGTTCCTGAACAAGCTCCGCCAGCTGCTCGACAAGATCAAGCAGTTCCTGGGCAAGCTCAAGGAGTTCTTCGGCAAGTGGAAGGGCAACTACAAGGATCTGATGGCCAGCAACAAGGCCACCGGCCAGCTGGCCGCCGGGCCGGGCGCGTCCGCGTGGGGCAAGTTCGCCTCGAAGGACGGCGCCATGGGCGGCAGGCTCGCGGACGGTTTCGGCGAGCGGATGACGTCGGCCACGAAGAAGGCCGCGTTGAACACCGTCGGGCTCGGCAAGGCCACGAACGCGGACGGCAGCTGGAAGACACCCGAGACGGCCAAGGAAAAGGGCGACGTCGCGGCGGGTGTCACCGGGAAGGTCGGCACGTACACCTCGGGCGGGATCAAGGCGGGCCAGTACGGTTCCGTGGGTGACGACGAGCAGACGACCGAGGAAACCTCCGACAACCTGGACTTCTGAGCCGTGACCGCGTGGATCATCGCCATCGTCGCGGTGGCGTTGCCGGTCTTGCTCGCCGCCTGGTGGATTTTCGCCGGGGCGGCGAAGAAACGCGGATTGGCCGCGCTGGCCCGGGAACGAGGCTGGGACTTCTTCAGCGGCGCCCAGCTCGGGCAGGGCGCCTCGGGCGGGCGGCACGAACAACCCGTCCGGGGCCGGGAACCCGCCCCGCTGCGGCGCGTCGGCGAGTCGATCGACCAGGCGGTGGTGGGCACGCACCGGGGGAAGCCCTTCGGTGTCTACCGCTACCACCTGCCGGGCGCCGGGTTCCGTCCGGACGGCACGCGCGAGACCGGTTCGCTGCGGACGGTCGTGCACGTCGAGGTGGGCGCGGCCATGCCGGATTGCACGCTCTTGATCAGCGGATCCGAAGTGGACTGCTCGGCTCCCGGGTTCGTCCTGCGGTCCGAGGTCCGGGACTGGCTGACGGCGAACGCGGGCCGGTGCCGCGAGTTCCACACGTCCGGCCGGACGGTGGCTGTCGCGCCGAAGTCCTTGCCGAGCGGGAAGCAGCTCCTGCGCACTTTGGACTACCTGGCCGATGTCGCGGACCGGGTCCCGCTCAATCGCGTTTAGCGGGCTGAACGCGATCCGGGAGTTCCAGGGACTTCGCGAAGTAGTGGTGGGCGAAGGGGTCGTCGTTGAAGGGCTCGACCGTCTCGTAGCCGAGACGCGCGTACAGGGCCCTGGCCTCGACGAGGTCGTCACGGGTGTCGAGGCGGATCAGCGTGGCCCCGAGGCCGCGGGCGACGTCCTCGGCGGCGGCCACGAGCAGCGCCGCGCCGCCCTTGCCGCGCTCTTCCCGCCGGAGGAAGACGCGGGTGAGTTCGGTGATGTAGGGGGCGGCGACCCGCAGTCCGGCACAGCCGGCGAGCACCCCGTCGCGCCATGCGAGGAGGAAGGCGCCGGTCGGCGGGGTCAGGTCGCGGCTGTGGTTCTTCTCGAGCAGAGCGTCGAGCTCCTCGTCGGTGACCTGGCGCTCGTAGAAGCGGGACGCGATCTCGTCGAGGTACTCCCGCAGCAGCTGGGCGGCGTCCGGGTGATCGACGGGGGTGACTTCGAAGCTCCAGGTCATGATCCCATTCTGCCCACCCCGGCCACCGGTTTTCCCGACCGCCGGATCGCGATTAGGGGGCGAAAGTCGAGTCCTGGGTCAGGAGGGGGCCAGGCGGCCGGCGCAGGTCGCGACCTCGCCGGGGGCGGACTTCTGGGACGTGACGACGGCGCCGCCCACGGCCACCCGGCATTCGACGGCGCCCTCGCCCTGCCCCATCACCTGGACGGTCGGCGGGGTGCCGGTGTTCTTCCACGTGAGCTCCTTGCGCCACGGCAGCGCCACCTGCAGCTCCTGGTGCACGAGCCCCAGCCCGTTCGAGTCGTAGACCACGGTCGCGGTCCCCGTCCCGGCGAGCTCGTAGGCGATCCGCCAGTCGTTCGACACCGGCTGCGGCTGCGCCTGGCTCAGCGTCCGCGTGATCGTGCGGTCGGGCCCACGCGACGGCGCGGCCTCGGTCGGCTCGCCGACGACGGCCACACCCTCCGCCTGCGGCTCCTCGCCGCCGTTGAGCAGCACCACACAGGTCGCGAGCGCGGCCACCACGATCCCCGCGATGGCGATGCGCCCGATCAGTTGTCTGCCGGCCATCGGTTCTCCTCTCAGGAAGCGCCGGAAGCGGCGGCGCGGCCCCGGGACCAAGCCGGTGCCGCGCCGCCAGGGGGATCAGGACGGCAGCAGCTTGCCGGGGACGCCGTTGAGCGACTGGATCAGACCCAGCACCGGGACGCCGAGCGGCGCGAACGTCCAGATGTTGGTGAGGTCGCTCGTGTCGGGTTCGTCGACGACCACGACATCGTTCGGGGCGTCCTGCGCGGCGAGCGCCGGAGCGGCCGAACCGAGCACGACGAGACCGGCGAGCGCCGCGCCGGTGACCGCGCGGACGAGACTCTTCTTCATGAGATTCTCCTTTGCTGGTAACGGTTTTACGAAATCGGCGTGATGATCCCGTAGATCGGGGCGAGCAGGTCGGTGGGCACGGGGACGGTCGGACCGAGCAGGCTGCCGAGGTCCACGCCCGGGATCAGCCAGACCGCGGGGCCGCCGCCGGTGGGCGGACCCGGCAGCGGGTCGGCCGAGGCGACGCCGCCGGCGAGTCCGGACAGCGCGCCCGCGACGGCGAGCGGCAGCAGCACACGGGCCGCGATTCGCTTCATCTTTTCTCCCTTTTCTTTCGGTGAACTGGAGCCTTACCGCTGCTGGAATCGAGCGGAATCCTTCACCGCAGTACCGAGCTGATCGGCACGATCGTGCCGTCGGGGATCCACTGCCCCGCGTAGTTCCGGTCGGCGATCATCCCGACGGCGTGCGGTTCGCCCGGGTACATCGGCATGGCGTTGACCTGGGCCGCCGCGAAGATCTGGACGTCCCCGTTCAGCGGGGCTCCCAGCCAGTTCCGAAATCCGCCGAGCGTGGGGCTTTCGCCGCCGAAGGCGTTGCCCGCGGCGACGGCGAAACTCACCGCGACCTGCTCGCGCGGGTCGAACCTCAGCGGCACCGAGGAACTGGCGACGGAGTTGACGATCGGGCCGTTGAGCAGCCAGGGCGCCAGGTACAGGCCGTATTGGTGGGTCGGTTTGAGCCGCTGGGACTCGGCGGCGCGGGTCATCGCCGTGTAGCCGCCCGCCCAACCGGACACGACGACCAGGGCGGTGTTCGGGCCTGCCTCGGCCCGCACCGGCAGCCCGGAGCGCGCGGCGGTCTCCCGGACCAGCTTCGCGGCGGCGACACCGCGCGGCGAGTCGTCCTCGACGAGGGTCAGCGCGGAAGGCTTGCGCCCGGCGAGGAACTCGACGAGTTTGACGAGAGAACCGCTGTCCTCACCCGAAAGCGCGTCCGAGGGGCAGGAGGTGAGGACGTCGCGGCGATCGGCGATCAGGCCGCCCAGCGCGGCCGAAGCGCACTCGGGCGCGTCCGTGTCCGCGATGGCGTGCCCCTGCTCCTCACCCGCGTCGACCTCGATCGTCGTCTTCTCCTCACCGCGGCTGACGATCAGATCGCTGCGGCCCTTCGGGAGGTCGACCTCGGCCCAGGTGCCTTCGGCCCCGGGGCGCACGATGGCCTTGCCGATCAGGCCGCCTTCGATCCCCGCGGAAAGTTCGTCGCCCGCGCTCGCGGGGAAGTGGACGAGGTTCTTGCCTGGTCGCTGCGGGCTCACCAGCACCGGGAACCGCTGGTCACCGACGGAGGCGTCGGCGAGCAGGGCGACGCCGGGAATCGGCGGCTCGGGTGGTTCGGGGATGGCCGCGAGGGCACTCCAGGCGACGAACCCGACGGTCACGGCGGCCGCGCCGAACCGGTAAGCACGCGTGGAATCCTTGCCGGAGAAGGAGAACCCGGCGACCACGGTGGCGACGACCGGCAGCAAGGCGATCACCAGCAACGTGACGCCGAAGAGCGTGCCGTAGATCCGGCGGTCGAAACCGAGGCCGGAAGAGAACAGCTGGACAGCGCCCGCGACGACGAGAAGTCCGCCCAGTGTCAGGGAAAGCGGGCCGAGCCGGAAGTTCGTCTGGCGCCACTGTCCGGCGGGAACCCAGACGGAGAGAACGGTGACGCCGAACCACACGGCCGCGGCCGCGACGTAGACGGTGTCGATGGCGAACTCGACGCCCGTCCGCCCGAGCGAGGTTTCGAGCACCACGAGAGCGGCGAGCGCGAGGGACGCCCAGCGACCGGCGGACGGCCGTCGGATCAGGACGGGAACGGCCAGCGCGAGCACGAGATGCACGATCAGCGCGATGACGTTGACGTCGGTCGCGAAGGCGGAAACCGCGGCGAGCGCGGCCGAAACCCCGCCGAGAGCGGCGATGGTGAAGCGCAGACGCCCAGGCAGTTCGCCTACCAGCGGGCGAAGGATTCCCGTGCCGGCGAGGAAAGCGGTCGCCAGCAGAAGTCCGAGCCGAAGCAGGACCAGGGCGATGTCGGCTCCGGCCGAACCCGAGCTCGCCGGTATGACGTGGTGATCCATGAGGACCTTCTCCGGGTAGGTCGGCGGGACCGTGGGTGGCGGAGTGCGCCCACCACCCACGGCCTTCCGCGCCGAGCAGGATTACTTGAGATCCGCGTCAGCCACGACGAACAGTTCGGAGTGCGGCTTGGCGTTGCCGAAGGACCCGTGCGGCCAGGTCTTCCGGTTGAAGTTGATCCCGACCTGTCCGGTGAACTCGTCCCGGAAGTTCTGGTCGACCGCGATCTTCCCGTCCTCGCCCAGGTTCAGCAGGTTGACCTTGTGGTCACCGTCCAAACCGGACCGTGCGACGAAGTAGTTCGACACCGCGAGGTGCTGCGGCTTGTCGGTTTCGCGGTAGTAGCCGTCGGAACCGAGCACGAAGTTGTCGTACGCGCCCCAGTGCGGGCCACCGCCCGGGGTGCCCGGGTTGATCGGCGCCGCGCCGACGACGGTCGGCAGGTCGCCGCCACCGCCCTGCTGGGACTTCTCCTTCGTGTCGATCCGGCCCTGGATGTCCTCGACCTTGTCGCCCGCGGCGAGCAGCTTCTGGATGTCGAGGATGTACACGCCACCGGTCGTGCCGGGGTCGTCCGGGCCGAGCGCGCCCTTGGACCGTCCGGTGATCGCGCGGTAGAGGTACTTGTCGTCGGGGCTGGTCTGGATCCAGCCGCCGTTCGAACCGCCACCGTTGGAGTCGTTGTTCGGGTGGATCGCCTTGTTCGCGGCGCCGTCGTCGAACACCTGGATCCAGTGCGGCTCCTTCGCGGTGATGTCCGGCGTGTAGAACACCGCGCCGCCCTGCATGGTCTGGGCGAACGCCCCCTTGTGACCCGGCAGGTTGGTCACCGTGGTCTCCATGACCGCGCGGCTCTCGGCGTGCAGCGGATCCGCGGGATCGGCGCGCGGGCCGTCCGGCAGGTACGAGACCGTCTTGAGCTTCGGCTTGTTGCGGTCGGAGATGTCCCACGTGCGGACGGTCGGCCGTCGCAGGTACGGCGACGGCTGCTTCACCGGGTCGAGGATGATGTTGCGCGGCTCGGCGTAGTCACTGGTGACCAGGGTGTCGAGGTCCTCGCGCGCCTGGATGCCGTGCGGGTTGGCGCAGGTCGGCTTGTCCAGTTGCGGGAGGTTGTCGCACAGCTTCTTGTTGTCGCCCTGCGGTGTGGCCGCCGGGGACTCGGACAGCACCTGTGCGTTCTGGTCGAAGCGGACGACCTCGCCGGGGCTGCCGGCGAAACCGTTGCCCACCACGGTCGAACCGTTGGCGTAGGTGTGCGGGCCGGGCACGACCGGGCCGCCCATGTACGTGCCGTACGCGGTGCCGTCCTTGAGCACCCAGTACGCGTCCGGCACGGAACCGCCGAGGGTCTGGGTCGGCAGGCTGACGCCCTTGAGTTTCAGTTGCGGCAACGCGGAGACGTCGAAGGCGTACGTCGCGGCGGCGAACAGCGCGCCGGCGTAGATCGTGTCGCCCTTGTGCCACACGTACTGCATGTGGTGCGGCTCGTTCTCGACGAGCGGCCCGACGGTGGCGGTGTTGACGACCTTGCCGTAGGTCGGCGAACCCTGCGTCGCGTCGATCACGGCGAGGAAGTCCGGACCGGGCAACGCGTTCTTGATCTTGTTGAGGCCGCCGCCGAGCGAACCCGGCAGGTTCTTGACGTCCTTGACCAGGGTGTCGGCGATGTTCTCGTCACCGGCCCAGACCAGCAGCCACTTCTTGCGCTTGCCGTCGGCGCTCCGGGACGCCGCGACGTCCTTGGACACCAGGTGGTTCTGGACCCAGTACTCCTTGCCGTCGGCCGCCTTCTTCGCGTCCTTGACGACCTGGACGTCGGCGTAGGCGCTCGTCGCGGAACCGGTATAGGTCACCGTGCCCACGGCGAGCGCCACCGCCATGGCGCCTATCGCCACTTTTCGCCACTTGGGCGAGTTGGATAGCATTCTTTCTCCCTGTTTTCGCTACCGAAGCGCCAGACAATCGGCACACCTCTCCCCCGATTCGCGCAGGCGTCACCACGCGAATGAAAGGGAAAGCAATCAACCGCCGGTTCACACAGGAAACCGTTGCGGCACAGCAGAAAGTGTCAGCGCACGAGGAACCGGCGCGTCCGTTGCGAACACGCGAATTCAGTCACGTCGCGACGAGCCCGGAAAAGGTCAGAAATCCATACACAGCGCGCTTGCCTGCTGCCGCAAGTCAACGTGCCGGCGCCACACCAAGGCGACTGGGGATTGCATGGGCGAAATACTCGTGTGAAGCCGCCGGAGTGTCAATCTCGTGATCAAAGAATGGGACATGCCACGGCCGGGTGAATTTCCCACGATGCGGATGGGCCATTGAGCCGAACGAGTGGCGGTTTTCCGAGTACTGGGAATTAGGCCACCTGGCGGCACTACGGCACGTCACAACGGCCCAGTAACCCCCGCTCGACGTTCGCGGCGACGTTATGATTTCGTTACTCAATCCCGGGAACTCCGGCGCCGACCTGGGGCCGACCCCGGCCGGATCGCGATTAGGGGGCTGAACAGAGGTCGGTGGCGGGGTCACAGAGGGCCTGGTGTTTGAGGGTCGCCAGGGCGTCGTCGATGGGGTGCGTGGTTCCCTCGGCGTCCGGCTTGCGCCAGCGCACGAGGTTCATCGCGGCGGCGAACTGCCGTCCGCTGTCCGCACCGGCCCAGGCCATCGTCATGGCTCCCCACACCGTGCCGTCGTGCCCCCAGAAGATGCCCTCGGGAGTCTCGGTCTTGTACAGGCCGAGCCCGTAGTCGATCCGCCGCCCGTCCTGCGCGATGACCGGGACCAGACGCTGCATCTCCGTCAGCGACGACGGGCTGACGATCTCGCCGTCGAGCAGCTTGCGATAGAAACGGTTGAGATCGCCGACGGTCGAGACCAGGCCGGCGCCGGTCATCACCCAGGACATGGTGTAGACGCTGTAGTCGCGCGGCGGATCGATCGCGCCGAACAGGGCCTCGTACATCCGCGAGTGCGGCTCTTCGATCCGCGGACCGGCGGGGAATCCGGTGTTCGCGAGACCCGCGGGCTCGATGACGGCACGGAAGACGTGCGCCTCCACCGGGGTTCCGGTCAGGTGCTCCAAGAGTTCGCCCAGGAGCAGGTAGTTCGTGTTGGAGTAGATCCCGGGAGTGCTTCCCGGTTCGCCGGTGGCGGGCGCGCCGACGCCCATCTCGATCAACTCGGCCGGGCGGAACTGCCGGAACCGGTTGTCGTCGAGGCTCCCGGGAGCGAACTCCTTGAGCGAAGGGAACGCGTAGGGCAGGTACTCGGCGAGGCCGCTGGTGTGGTTGAGCAGCATGCGGACCGTGATCGCCCGGCCGCGGTCACCGGGGACCAGCTGCGGCAGGTGGTCCCCGATCGGCTCGTCGAGCCCGAGCCGCCCCTCTTCGACCTGACGCAGAACCGCGGCCGAGACGAAGGTCTTGGTGATGCTGCCGACGCGCTGCCGCATCCCGGTCTCGACGGGGCGGCCGGTTTCGAGGTCGGCGACCCCGGCCGCGCCGCGCCAGATCCGCTCACCCGCGCGCACCTCGGCGAACACACCCGGCACCCCCGCCCGATGGACGCCGTCCAAGGCGGACCTCAGCTTCTTCGCGGACGTGTTCTCTTCTTTCACAAGGGATTCCATGTCGACCATCCTTTCGGCCGACAGCCCCGGAAACGCCCGCCATCCGTCGCGCATCCAGGCTGATACCGCACCGATCGTCGCCCACCCGCGCCGCCGCCCCCGGATCGCGATTAGGGGGCGAAACACGAGTCGGGCCGGGGGCAAAGGGAAAGCCCCCGGTCCGGGATGGACGGAGGGCTTTCTCGCGGTGGACGGCCGTTATCCGGCGGGCTGACGACGGCGGCGGGCGCCGAAGACCAGGACCGCGCCGAGACCCAGCGCGGCGAGCGCGAGCGCGCCGAGCCCGATCACGTCGGCACCGGTGCTGGCCAGGCCCGAACCACCCTGGCCACCGCCGGAACCCTGCTGCCCGGGAGCGGGCGCGGTGGTTCCGGACGCGTCACAGCCAGGACGCCGGGTGGGCATGGTGAGCGGCGGCTCCTGGCCTTTCTCGGCTTCGACGTGGAGCCGGGCGGGATTGTCCGCCGGGCCGACGACGTAGGTCGAGATCGGGTTCTCGTACTTGATCCGCCACCCCTGCGGCGGCGCGAAGAACAAGCGGTACTTCGGCCCCGGCACCACTTCGGCGAACTTGAAGTTCCCCTCCGCGTCGGTCGTCGTCTCGGCGATGGTCGGGCAGTCACCGTCGGAGGAGAGTACGAGCTTGACGTCGGCGAGCCCCTTCAACGGCTTGCCCGGCTCGGTGTCGTGGACCACCTGGCCCACGAGAGCGGCGATCCCGCCCGGCACCGAGGCCTCGTCGGTCGCCACCGGGTTGTTGTCGATGTCGACGTCGGCATAGCCGAAGTCGCAACCCACCGCGACGCGGCCATGGTTCAGCGCGGCATCCGGGACCTTCTCGGTCACGTCGAAGGTGCGGGTCTGGCCAGGAGCGATCGTCGCGCCACCCGCGAAATACGAGAGCTCTCCCCAACCGGGCCCGCTCTTCAGGGCGAAGTCCACTCCGGCGCGATTGCACCCGGCCACGATGCCGACGAGCGGAAGGGATCCGGAGTTCGTCAGCTTCACGGTGACGTGGGCGAGCTCGCCGGGCTGGTAGGTGTCCTTGGTGAAGGACATCGACGCTTTGAGCGCGCCGTTCAGCGGCTGCACCCCGCGGATGGACAGCTCCTTGGCGCCCTCGCCGACCTGGATGACCTGGAACGGGAACAGCCAGCCCTTGATCGCCTCACCGCCACCGAGGAAGTACTTGGCGGCCGGGACGTCCCCGAAATCGACCTTCCCGTCGTCGCCGCTCGTGGCCTTGTACTCCTTGGACCCGAGGGCGTGCCGCAACGTGAGCGGGATACCGCCCAGCTGCTCGCCGTCATCGAACTCGCCATTGCCGTTCTTGTCGCCGAAAACGCTTCCCGTCGCGTGCCCGGTGACCTTCGTGACGGCGACAGTGGCGTTGAACTCGCCCGCGCTGAACCCGGTCTCGTCGGAGATGAAGCCTCGGACGTTCGCGGTGTCCTGGTCGAAGTCCGCGATCTGTCCGGTGACGGTCACCTCGGTGGTCGCTCCCTGCGCGAGGTTCACCCCCTTCGCGCTTCCCAACTCTCCCCAGCCCGGCTCGTAGGGAATCGACAGCGCACCCGGCTCAAGGAGGCGTTGGTTGACCCGGAGACCGACCGCTGGGGTTTCACCGACGTTCTTGACCTGGAAAGTGAAACGGACATCTTCGTCGGTCCTGTACGACGTCTTTGCGAAAGCGACCGAGACTTCGACCTTCGCTCGCTCGGCCTGCGGCTTCGGCGCCGCGCGCGTCGGAGTCTCGACCGGTGGCGCGCTCGGCACCGGCGTGGTGGAACTCGGCGGTGCTTCGGATGTCGCCGGCGCGCTCGACTCCGGTGACGAAGGTGCCGGGTCCGCCCCGGCGGGCGCGGCGAAGACGCCGGTCAAGGCGGCTGCGGCGGCGAAGGTCGCGAGGTAGATCGCCCCAGTACGAAACCCGGATCTACCACTTGGAGATTTGTTCACGCAGAGTCACCCCAGACTACCCAGATGGAAATGCGCATAGCCCCCGAACCGCAGATAACCGGATCACTCTAGCGGGATTCGTGAAGGTCCAATACCCGCTTCGGGTGACTCGAAGAGCCCGGAAACGGGAAAGGCCCCCGCCTGATCGGCGGGGGCCTTTCTCGTGGCTATCGCTTCGGTCAGCGGAAGTCGCGGCCGAAGTCGTAGTCGTCCAGCGGCACCGCGGCGCCCGGCGTGGAGCCGAAGACGTCCGGGGTGTAGTAGCCGTCGTCGTAGGACGGGATCGCGTAAGCGGCGACCCGCGCCTCCTCGGTCGGCTGCACCTGGATGTTGCGGTACTTGTTGATCCCGGTACCGGCCGGGATCAGCTTACCGATGATCACGTTCTCCTTGAGGCCCACGAGCTTGTCCGAACGGCCGTTGATGGCCGCGTCGGTCAGGACACGCGTGGTCTCCTGGAACGAGGCCGCCGACAGCCACGAGTCCGTGGTCAGCGAGGCCTTCGTGATCCCCATCAGCACCGGGCGACCCGAGGCGGGCTCGCCGCCTTCGGCGACCGACGCGCGGTTCTTCGCCTCGAACTTGGTCCGCTCGGGCAGCTCGCCCGGGAGGAAGTCCGTGGCACCGGAGTCGATGATCGTCACGCGGCGCAGCATCTGCCGCACGATGACCTCGATGTGCTTGTCGTGGATCGACACACCCTGCGCCCGGTACACCTTCTGGACCTCGTCCACCAGGTGCATCTGCGCCTCGCGCGGCCCCATGACCCGCAGGACCTCGTGCGGGTCCGGCGTGCCTTCGAGCAGCTGCTGACCGACGGCGACACGGTCACCGTCGCCCAGCGGGCCGTTCGGGGTGTTCGCGAGCCGCTGACGCTTGGACAGCTTGTCGAAGACGATCTCTTCGCTGCCGTCGTCCGGGATCAGCGTGATCTTCCAGAACCGCTCGCTCTCCTCGATGCGCACACGGCCATCGACGTCGGCGATCGGCGCCTTGCCCTTCGGGACCCGGGCCTCGAACAGCTCCTGGACACGGGGCAGACCGGTCGTGATGTCGTCACCGGCGACACCACCCTGGTGGAACGTACGCATCGTCAGCTGCGTACCCGGCTCACCGATCGACTGGGCCGCGACGATACCCACGGCCTCGCCGACGTCGACGAGCTGACCGGTCGCCATGGACCGGCCGTAGCAGGTGGCGCAGATACCGACGGCCGACTCACAGGTGAGGACCGAACGGACCTTGACCTTGGAGATCCCGCTCGAGATGAGCTTGTCCAGGGCCGGGTCGCCGATGTCGTCGCCCGCGTTGAGCACGACGTTGCCCTTGGCGTCGACCGCGTCGGTCGCCAGGTTCCGCGCGTACACGGCCGTCTCGACGTGCTGGTCGCGCAGGACCTTGCCGTCGCCGACGTCCTGCCCGATCGGCATGTTGATACCGCGGGTGGTGCCACAGTCGATCTCGCGGACGATGACGTCCTGCGAGACGTCCACCAGACGACGGGTCAGGTAACCCGAGTCGGCGGTACGGAGCGCCGTGTCCGCCAGACCCTTACGGGCACCGTGCGTCGCGATGAAGTACTCCGCCACCGACAGGCCTTCACGGAAGTTGGCCTTGATCGGACGCGGGATGTACTCACCCTTCGGGTTCGACACCAGGCCACGCATACCGGCCAGCGACCGGACCTGCGTCATGTTGCCCGCCGCGCCCGACTTCACGATCATCGCGATCGGGTTGTCGTCCGGCAGCGCCGTCTCCATGATCTTGTGGACCTCTTCGGTGGCCTGCGTCCACACCTTGACGAGCTCGTTGTTGCGCTCGGTGTGCGACAGCTGACCACGCTGGTACCGCTTCTCGACCTGGTCGGCCTTGCCTTCGTACTCGTCCAGAATGGCCTTCTTGCCTGCCGGGACGAGCACGTCGGAGATGGCGACGGTGACACCCGAGCGGGTCGCCCAGTAGAAACCGGCGTCCTTCAGGCGGTCCAGGGTCTGCGCGACCTGGGTCATCGAGTAGCGCTCGGCGAGGTCGTTCACGATCAGGGCCTGACGCTTCTTCGGCATCGGCTCGTTGATGAACGGGTAGTCCGCCGGCAGCAGCTCGTTGAACAGCACGCGGCCCAGGGTGGTCTCGGCCAGCCACGCCTTGCCCGGCTCCCAGCCCTTCTCCGCGAGCGCCGCTTCGTCGGCCTTGGCGGGCTGACGGTCGGTGATGCGGATCTTGATCGGGGCGTGCAGGCTCAGCGCCTTGCGGTCGAACGCCATGATCGCTTCGGCCGGCGAGGAGTAGGCGAAGCCCGCTCCGTCGGCGTTCTCGTTCAGGCGGGTCAGGTGGAACAGACCCGTCACCATGTCCAGACGCGGCATGGCGAGCGGACGGCCCGACGCCGGCGACAGGATGTTGTTCGCCGACAGCATCAGGATGCGGGCCTCGGCCTGCGCCTCCGCGGACAGCGGGAGGTGCACGGCCATCTGGTCACCGTCGAAGTCCGCGTTGAACGCTTCACAGACCAGCGGGTGCAGCTGGATGGCCTTGCCTTCGACCAGCTGCGGCTCGAAGGCCTGGATACCGAGGCGGTGCAGGGTCGGCGCACGGTTCAGCATCACCGGGTGGCCGGTGATGACCTCTTCGAGCACGTCCCACACCTGCGGCCGCGAGCGCTCCACCATCCGCTTGGCGGACTTGATGTTCTGCGCGTGGTTCAGGTCGACCAGCCGCTTCATGACGAACGGCTTGAACAGCTCGAGCGCCATGTCCTTCGGCAGACCGCACTGGTGCAGCTTCAGCTGCGGACCGACGATGATGACCGAACGACCGGAGTAGTCGACACGCTTGCCGAGCAGGTTCTGACGGAACCGGCCCTGCTTGCCCTTGAGCAGGTCGGACAGCGACTTCAGCGGGCGGTTACCGGGACCGGTGACCGGGCGGCCGCGGCGGCCGTTGTCGAACAGCGCGTCGACGGCCTCCTGCAGCATCCGCTTCTCGTTGTTGACGATGATCTCGGGCGCGCCGAGGTCGATCAGCCGCTTCAACCGGTTGTTCCGGTTGATGACCCGGCGGTAGAGGTCGTTCAGGTCGGAGGTGGCGAACCGGCCACCGTCGAGCTGGACCATCGGGCGCAGGTCCGGCGGGATCACCGGGACGGCGTCGAGCACCATGCCGCGCGGGTCGTTGCCGGTGGCTTGGAAGGCCGCGACGACCTTGAGCCGCTTCAGCGCGCGGAGCTTCTTCTGCCCCTTGCCGTTGCGGATGGTGTCGCGCAGGTTGTCGGCTTCGGCGCTGACGTCGAACTCGGTGGCCAGCTTCTGGATGGCCTCCGCGCCCATGCCGCCGGTGAAGTACTCGCCGTACCGGTCGATGAGCTCGCGGTAGAGCAGCTCGTCGGCGATCAGCTGACGGGTGTCGAGCTTGGTGAAGGTCGTCCAGACCTCCTCGAGACGGTCCAGCTCGCGACCGGCGCGGTCACGCAGCTGACGCATCTCGCGCTCGCCGCCTTCCTTGACCTTGCGGCGGACGTCGGACTTGGCGCCCTCCGCCTCCAGCTCGGCCAGGTCGGCTTCCAGCTTCTGCGCCCGTGCCTCGATGTCCGCGTCGCGCTTGGTCTCGAGGTTCTTGCGCTCGACACCGATCTCGTTCTCGAGGGTCGGCAGGTCGTTGTGCCGCAGCTCGGTGTTCACACCGGTGATCACGTAGGCCGCGAAGTAGATGATCTTCTCGAGGTCCTTCGGCGCCAGGTCGAGCAGGTAGCCCAGGCGGGAGGGAACACCCTTGAAGTACCAGATGTGGGTGACGGGAGCGGCCAGCTCGATGTGGCCCATCCGCTCACGGCGCACCTTGGCGCGGGTGACCTCGACGCCACAGCGCTCGCAGATGATGCCCTTGAAGCGGACCCGCTTGTACTTACCGCAGTAGCACTCCCAGTCCCGGGTCGGGCCGAAGATCTTCTCGCAGAAGAGGCCGTCCTTCTCGGGCTTGAGCGTCCGGTAGTTGATGGTCTCCGGCTTCTTCACCTCGCCGAAGGACCACTGACGGATGTCGTCGGCGGTGGCGAGGCCGATGCGGAGCTCATCGAAGAAGTTGACGTCCAGCACGTCTTTACATCCCCTTGGGGTTGATGCGACTAGAGGAGTTGGCGAGCGGAGGCGGGAGCCTGGCGGGCTCCCGCCTCATCGCGGGTCAGTGCACGACGTCGTCCACCGAGGGCGACTCGTTGCGGGACAGGTTGATGCCGAGGTTGGCCGCGGCACGCTCGAGGTCCTCGTCGTCGGAGTCGCGCATCTCGATCGCGGCGCCGTCGCTGGACAGCACCTCGACGTTGAGGCAGAGCGACTGGAGCTCCTTCAGGAGCACCTTGAACGACTCCGGGATGCCCGGCTCGGGGATGTTCTCCCCCTTGACGATGGCCTCGTACACCTTGACGCGGCCGACCACGTCGTCCGACTTGATCGTCAGGAGCTCCTGCAGGGTGTATGCGGCGCCGTACGCCTGCATCGCCCAGCACTCCATCTCGCCGAACCGCTGGCCACCGAACTGCGCCTTACCACCCAGCGGCTGCTGCGTGATCATCGAGTACGGGCCGGTGGACCGGGCGTGGATCTTGTCGTCGACCAGGTGGTGCAGCTTCAGGATGTACATGTAGCCGACCGACACCGGGTACGGGTACGGCTCGCCGGAGCGGCCGTCGAGCAGCGTGGCCTTGCCGTTCTGCTTGACCATGCGCTCGCCGTCGCGGTTCGGCTTGGTCGCCGCGAGCAGCCCGGTGAGCTCCTCTTCCTTGGCGCCGTCGAACACCGGGGTGGCGGTGTTCGTGCCGGGGTCGACGTCGTAGAGCTCCTCGTTGAGGTTCTTCGCCCACTCCGGGTTGCCCTCGATCTTCCACCCCTGCGACGCCAGCCAGCCCAGGTGAAGCTCCAGGACCTGGCCGATGTTCATACGACGCGGGACACCGTGGGTGTTCAGGATGATGTCGACGGGCGTGCCGTCCTCCATGAACGGCATGTCCTCGGCGGGGAGGATCTTGCCGATGACACCCTTGTTCCCGTGGCGGCCGGCGAGCTTGTCGCCCGGCTGGATCTTCCGCTTCTGGGCCACGTAGACGCGGACCAGTTCGTTGACGCCCGGGGGCAGCTCGTCGTCGTCCTCGCGCGAGAACACGCGGATGCCGATGACCTTGCCGGTCTCGCCGTGCGGCACCTTCAGCGAGGTGTCGCGGACCTCACGGGCCTTCTCGCCGAAGATCGCGCGGAGCAGGCGCTCTTCCGGGGTCAGCTCGGTCTCGCCCTTGGGCGTGACCTTGCCGACCAGGATGTCGCCGTCGCGGACCTCGGCACCGATGCGGATGATGCCGCGCTCGTCGAGGTCGGCGAGGACCTCCTCGGAGACGTTCGGGATGTCCCGGGTGATCTCCTCGGCGCCCAGCTTGGTGTCGCGGGCGTCGATCTCGTGCTCCTCGATGTGGATCGACGTGAGCACGTCGTCCTGCACCAGGCGCTCGGAGAGGATGATCGCGTCCTCGTAGTTGTGGCCTTCCCACGGCATGACCGCGACGAGCAGGTTCTTGCCGAGCGCCATCTCACCGTTCTCGGTGGACGGGCCGTCGGCGATGACCTGACCCTGCTCGACCCGGTCGCCCTCGTTGACGATCGGGCGGTGGTTAAAGCAGGTGCCGTGGTTCGAGCGACGGAACTTGTACAGTCCGTAGCTCTTCCGCGTGCCGTCGTCGTGCATGATCGTGATCAGGTCGGCCGAGAGCTCCTCGACCACACCGGCCTGCTCGGCGACGAGCACGTCACCGGCGTCCACCGCGGCACGCAGCTCCACGCCGGTACCGACCAGCGGGGCCGAGTTGCGCAGCAGCGGAACGGCCTGACGCTGCATGTTCGCGCCCATGAGCGCGCGGTTCGCGTCGTCGTGTTCGAGGAACGGGATCATCGCCGTCGCGACCGAGACCATCTGCCGCGGCGAGACGTCCATGTAGTCCACGTCGAGCGGGTCGATCAGCTCGACCTCGCCGCCCTTCTTACGGACCAGGACGCGGTCTTCGACGAAGGTGCCGTCGTCCGAGATCGGCGCGTTCGCCTGCGCCTTCACGTAACGGTCTTCCTCGTCCGCGGTGAGGTAGTCGACCTGGTCGGTGACGCGACCCTCGACGACCTTGCGATACGGGGTCTCGATGAACCCGAACGGGTTGACCCGCGCGTACGAGCAGAGCGAACCGATCAGGCCGATGTTCGGGCCTTCCGGCGTCTCGATCGGGCACATGCGGCCGTAGTGCGACGGGTGGACGTCCCGGACCTCCATGCCGGCGCGCTCACGCGACAGACCACCCGGGCCGAGGGCGGACAGACGACGCTTGTGCGTCAGCCCCGACAGCGGGTTGTTCTGGTCCATGAACTGCGACAGCTGCGAAGTACCGAAGAACTCCTTGATCGCCGCCACGACGGGACGGATGTTGATCAGGGTCTGCGGCGTGATCGCCTCGACGTCCTGGGTGGTCATCCGCTCGCGGACGACGCGCTCCATCCGGGACAGACCCACGCGGATCTGGTTCTGGATGAGCTCGCCGACGGTGCGGAGACGACGGTTGCCGAAGTGGTCGATGTCGTCGGTCTCGACCGGGATGGTCTGGTCGCCGACGGTCGCCTTGTCCTCGCCCGCGTGCAGGCGGACCAGGTACTCGATCGTCGAGACGATGTCCTCTTCGGTCAGCGTCCCGGTGTCGTACGGCGTGGTCAGGCCGAGCTTCTTGTTCAGCTTGTACCGGCCGACCTTGGCCAGGTCGTAGCGCTTCGGCTTGAAGAACAGGTTCTCCAGCAGCGTCTGCGCGCTCTCCTTGGTGGGCGGTTCGCCCGGGCGCAGCTTGCGGTAGATGTCGAGCAGCGCCTCGTCGGTGCCGGCGGTGTGGTCCTTCTCGAGGGTGGCGAGCAGCGTCTCGGAGAAGGAGAAGCGCTCGCGGATCGCCTCGGTGGTCCAGCCGAGCGCCTTCAGCAGCACGGTGACCGGCTGGCGGCGCTTGCGGTCGATGCGGACGCCGACGGTGTCGCGCTTGTCGACGTCGAACTCGAGCCAGGCACCCCGGCTCGGGATGACGCGGACGTTGAAGACGTCCTTGTCCGTGGTCTTGTCGACGCTGGTGTCGAAGTACACACCCGGCGAACGGACCAGCTGGGACACGACGACACGCTCGGTGCCGTTGATGACGAAGGTGCCCTTGTCGGTCATCACCGGGAAGTCGCCCATGAAGACCGTCTGGCTCTTGATCTCGCCGGTGTTGTTGTTCACGAACTCGGCGGTCACGAACAGCGGGGCCGCGTACGTCATGTCCTTGTCCTTGCACTCCTCGACGGAGGCCTTGACCTCGTCGAAGCGCGGGTCGGAGAAGGACAGCGACATGGATCCGGAGAAGTCTTCGATCGGCGAGATCTCGTTGAGGACCTCTTCCAGGCCGCCGACCGGGTTTTCTTCACCTTCTTCGACGCGGCGTTCGAACCACGCCTCGTCGCCGGTGAACCATTCAAAGGACCTGATCTGCACGTCGAGCAGGTTCGGGGTGCTGAGCGGCTCGCGAATCTTTGCGAAGGAGACCCGTTTGGGGGCTCCCGGGATTCCCGTGGACTCCGAGCGAGATACAGCCGAGGTGGTCGCAGCAGTGGCCTGGTTCGCGGGAGAGACTGCCAAGATGCGTCCTTCCGGGGACAATGAGCGGTGAGCAGCCGCGTCAGCAACAGCTGAAGCGGACTGTCAAGGGTGCCGTGTGCCCACTATCCTAACTACCGGCTCCGGGCAGCCTGAAAGAGGGCAGCGCAAAGAAGCAGTCTAGCCCGAACGTCGCGGTCTGTCCAGGGGGCGCTCCCGATGGGGCCCAGCCTGCATCGCAACGTCTTCAGGTATGCCTCTCCTGGCTTCCCCGGGCCGTCCCTCCCGCAAGGGCACCGCCGGTTCTCACCGTTGCCAGTAAGCGTGACCCCACAGGGGCTCTGAGTCAAGATGCCGCGCGGTGGTCCCGCCGGTTGGCGCAGCGTCGAAGTAGGTCCGCACGGGGTGCCTCACAGGACGATCATCCCGGTTACCGCCCCGTACCCGCAGGTGACGGCGCCGACGCGCCGACCTGCGTTTAGCCCGCTAATCGCGATCCGGCCGCCGGGGTGTCCCGGAGAGTCACCGGGTCGGGGCGGGGTCCTCCGAGGCCGCTTCGGGGCGCGTCGGGGCCTGTGGCGGCTGTGAACGGTGGGTCGGCTGGTGCGAGGCACAGGGAGCCGCCCCAGATCGCGATTAGGGGGCGAAACTCGACGCGGCCGGGAGGCCCCGGGGGCGGAAGCCGTGAAGGCCTCCTTGAGGGACTCTGGGTCCCTCAAGGAGGCCTTCACGGAACGAGGCGACGGGTCGCGATCAGGGGGCTAAACGCAGGTCGTGGGGGTCACTTGGAGGGGGCCGGGGAGGCGGGGGGCGCGGCGGGGGCCGAGGAAGCCGTCGGGTTCGGCGGAGCGGCGTAGGTGTTCATCGCCGTGATCTTCCACTTGTCGCCCTGCAGCTCCGCGTTCAAGTGCAGCTGCGCGCTCCCGGCGGTGGTCTTGTTCGTGTCGGCCCGCGTCGAGCTCTGGTCGACGAACACCATCACGTCGGCCCGGTCGCCTTCCAGCCGGATGACAGCGCTGCGGGTGACCTTGCAGGTCACGACCATCTTCTGCTGCGGGGCCAGCCGCTTGACCTCGCCCATCAGCAGGTTGTACTTCGCCCGCACCTCGTCGTTGACCAGCAGATCGCCGGCGGCGTTCTCGGTCTTGGAGATGTTCTTGTAGTCGTACGAGAACAGCGCCTCGGTCGCCTTCGCGACCTGGTCCTTGACCTGCGCGGTCTTCGCGACGTCCAGCAGCGCGGTGTTGTTCGTCGAGCTGGACACGTCGTCCGCCTGGATCTTGAACAGCACCGCGGTCGCGGCCAGCAGCAACCCGACGACGACCAGCGCGCCCGCCAGGATCAGCTTCCCGGAGCCCGGCTTCTTCGGCTTCGCCTCGGACGACTCGTCGGCCTCGGTGGCGACTTCGGCTTCGGCCTCTTCGATGTCGTCCGGCTTCGCCTTCGCGGCCGCGCGAGTCTTCGCACGCGGACTCGGCTTCGCGGCGACCTCGTCGTCAGAGTCCGAAGACTCTTCAGGGGTCTCCTCGACCTCAGCAGGAGCCTCGACAGCCTCAGCAGTGTCCTCAACGGACTCAGCGGACTCAGCGGCCTCAGACGATTCAGCAGGCTCGGCAACCTCGGGCTCGACGGCCTCGGGCTCGACCACGGGGGCGGGACGCGGCGCGGGCCGCGGACGGCGCACCGGCGCCGTCTTCGCCACCGGCGTCTCTTCGACCTCCGGAGCGGAGACTTCCGGAGCGGAGACCTCCGAGGCGGAAGCCTCGGGAGCCGGCCGTCGCAGACCGGCCACCCGGGGGCGGCGCACCGGCGGAGTGCTGCGAGGGGGCTGGCGACGGGAGGGGGGCACTACGAGGCTCCGTTCTAGGTGACGCTCTTACTGACCGGCCGCGACGAGGGGCACGTTGTCGATCCCGGACAGCTTCCACTCATCGCCGACCCGGGTCATCGAGACCTCCAGGCGTAACGCCTTCGAGCTCGACTTGTCGCCCTGGGTGACCTGGGTGGTGATGGCGGCGAGGAAGCTCGCCTTGCCCTCGTGGTCGTCGAGTTCCTCGACCGCGATGTCCTGGATCGTGGTCGCGACCTTGGTCTTCGCGTCGCTGAGCGCCTTGCGGTAGGTCGGCTCCAGCTGCGCCAGCTGCTGGCTCATCTTGTCGTCGGAGACGGCCTTCTGCTGGTTGAAGAACGCGTCGAGGTTCTCGAAGTCGACCTCGGTGTACGCCTTGATCGCGCGGCCGCCCGCGTCGGCCACCGCGTCCCGCGAGCGCGCCAGGTCGGCGTTGTCGTCCGACGCGGCCACGGCCCACTGGACACCGAAGATCGCCGCGGCGACGAAGGCGGCCAGGGCGAACGCGGCCGCCCCGAGGACCAAGGTCCGCGATCGAGAAGAACTCATGACACTCCAGGGTAGGTATACGGTCTCGGGCTCAGCCGGGCAGGCCCAGCAGGGCGCCCAGGCTGGCCAGGCTGACCCCCGGGCTCTGCAGGACGCTCGGCATGCCCTGCGCCGCGCGCAAGGCCGCCAGCTCCTCGGCGGAACGGCCGGCGTTCTTCGCGACGTCACCTTCGGTCGGGATCTGCGGGACCCCGTTGTACGGCACGTTCTGCGAACCGCGCACGTTGATCGGGCTGCCCTTCGGCTCGGCGCAGTACGCGTCGTCCTTCGGCGGGCGAACCGTCGTGTCGGTGCCTTCGCGGTACTTGTCGAGGCCGATGTAGCCCTTGGTGCACGAAGGCGGGTTGAACAGGTTGAGCGCGAGACCCAGGTGCGCGGTGCCGTCGTTGGCGACGCTGTTCGCGCCCGCGGCCAGCATCGGGTAGGTCACCAGCCCCTGCTCCAGCCCGTCGAGCCGGGTCACCAGCAGGTTGGACGTCGTCAGCAGGTTCGCCGTCAGCGCGCCCAGCCCCGGGCCCGATTCGGCGAGCACCGAGCTGATCTGGTTCGCCACCTGCGGGGTGATCCCGATCAGCTTCCGGATGTCGGCGTCGGAGTTCTTCAGCGTGCCGGACAGCTTGTTGAGGTCCGCGCTGAACGACTTCATCGAGCTCGCCATGTCGTTCTGCGTTTCGAGGACCTGTCCGCCCTTTTCCAGCAGCTGGACGGTCTGCGGCAGGTACTCCTGCGCGGTCGCGGTGAAGCTCCGCGCGGTGTCGAGCAGCCGCTGCAGATCCGGGCCCGTGCCGTTGAAGGCGTTGTACGACTCGTCGACGACCTTGCGCAGCGAGTCCGTCGGCACCGACGCCGCGAGGCTGTCGAGGTCGCCGATGAGCTGTTCGGTGGGCACCGGCGTCTTGACCTTGTCGGCCGGGATGACCGAGCTCGCGTTGAGGAACGGCCCGTTCTCGCTCTTGGGCCGCAGGTCGACGAACTGCTCGCCGACCGCGGACCGGTTCGCGACCACGGCGTCCAGATCGGCGGGCACCTGCGGGGCGTCCGGCGCGATGTTGAGGTCGGCTTCCAGCCCGGTCTTGGTCAGGCGCAGCTCGCCGACCCTGCCGATGTTGAAGCCGCGGTAGGTGACCTCGGCGTTCTGGAAGATCCCGCCCGACTGCTTGAGCTGCAGTTTCACCGTGTAGCCCTCGTCGCCGAAGACCTGGCCGAGCCCGGCGAACCGGATCAGCGCGTACACGATGAAGACCACGGAGATGATCGCGAACGCGACCAGCTGGATTTTCGTCCTACGGACCAGCATCAGCCGGCACCTCCCGACAGCAGGCCGAAGATCCCGGCGGGTCCGGTCTGTTGTGGCTTACCGCCGCCCTGCGGCGCGCTCGCCTGGCCGCCCGCCTGGGTTCCGCCGACGCTGTCGGGGATCGGCAGCGGCGGGTTCACGCCCGGCCCCTCGGTCCCGCCGGTGAGCCCCGGCACCGGGACGATGTCCTTCAGCGGGTTCTCGCGGCTGCGGCCGAGGTTCTTCAGGATCTCGTTCAGGTTCAGGTCGACCTTCGCGAACAGGTTGAAGTAGTCGCCCTTGACGCCGTCGTACGCGGCGTCGCTGAACGGGAAGGTCAGCAGGATCTCCAGCGCCTTCGGCAGATCCGAGCCCGCCTCGCCCAGCTTCTGCAGCGTCGGCTGCAACGCCTTGAGGTCGGCGACGAGGTCTTCCTTGCTCTTGTTCACCGTGTCGACGGCGACCCCGGAGAGACTGTTGAGCGCGTTCAGCATGGTCACCAGCTGGCCGCGCTGCTGCTCCAGCACGCCGAGACCGGGGCCGAGATTGTCGACCGCGCCGACCAGCTTGTCCTTCTGGCCGTTCAGCGTGAGCGAGAGCCGGTTCAGCCCGTCGAGCGCCCGCGTGATGTTCGCGGACTGCTTGTCGAGGTTCGAGACCAGCTCGTTGGTGTTGTTCAGCAGCGCCTTCAGCTCCGGCGAACGGCCGTTGGTGGCGTTGTTGAGTTCCTTGGTGATGGTATTGAGCTGCTCGACCCCGCCGCCGTTGAGCAGCAGCGAAAGCGCGCCGAGCAGTTCCTCGACCTCGACGCTGCGGTTCGTGCGGGCCAGCGGGATCACCGCGTTGTCGGCGAGTTTGCCCTGCCCGTCCGGGGGCGCGGCCAGCTCGACGTACTTCTCCCCAAGGAGGCTCGACTGCTTGACGTTGGCCAGCGCGTTCGCCGGCAGCTTCACGTCGCCGTTCACCCGGAGGGTGACTTCGGCGTTCCAGCCGTCCTGGGTCAGTCCGATCGCTTCGACGCGGCCGATGGAGACCTCGTTGACCTTGACGCCGGCCTGCGGGGTCAGGTCGAGCACGTCCCGGAACTGCACCTTGACCGTGTACGGGTGGTCGCCGAGTTCGGCGCCGCCGGGCAACGGGACGTCGTAGATCCCGCTGAACCCGCAGCCGCTCAACGTCAGCGCCGCGACGGTCCCGACGGCAGCGAAAACAAGTTTCGTACGCATCATTTCGCCGCCGTTCCGTAGAGCTGACCGGCGATGGGGAGCGGCAGCGGCGGCAGCTGGCCCGCCTGCGAGGACTGGATCACCTGCGCGATCGACGGCAGCGGCACCAGCCCGTCGACCAGTCCGGCGATCCCCTTGCACGCGTCGCCCAGCGCGTCGAGCGCGTCCGGGGTCTGCTTGAGCAGGTTGCACACCATCACCAGCGGCGGCTGGGTGAGCTCATTGAGGTTGGCCCGCGCGTCGAGCGTGCCCGACGACGCGTTGTAGGTGTTGACCAGGTTCCCGAGGCCGACCGGGGCGACGTCGAGGATCTCGGCGAGCGCGCCGCGCTGGTCCACGAGCACCTTGGTCACGCTGGCCAGCTTGTCCACATTGGACTTGAGCCGGTCGCGGTTCTTCTCGATGAACGCCTGCACCGCGGTGAGCGTGTCGGACAGCTGCTTCACCGTCGCGGCGAGGTTGTCCTTCTCCCCCGCGAGGAATCCGCTGACGTCGGCGAGCTGCCGCTCGAAGTCGCGGACCTGCGAATCGCTGTTGACCAGCGTCTGCGAGAAGGAGCCGAGGTTCTCGACGGTCTTGAACAGGTCGTCCTTGTTGCCGGACAACGTGCCCGCGGCCTGGCCGAGCTTCGTGATCGTGTCGTGCAGCGCCTGCCCGTTGCCGTCGAAGTTCTTCGCGGCGGTGTCGAGCAGGTTCGACAGCGAACCGTTCTTGTTGGCGCCATTGGGCCCGAGCGACCGGCTGACCCGGGAGAGGCTGGCGGCGAGCTCGTCGACTTCCAGGGGGACCTCGGTGCGGTCGAGGCCGATGACGGCGCCGTCCGCGATCCGCGTGCCGCCCTTGTAGGCCGGGGCCAGCTGCACGTAGCGGTCGCTGACCAGCGACGGCGACACGATGATCGCCTTCGCGTCGGCGGGCACCGCCACCGAACGGTCGTATTCGAGTTCGACGCGGACCTGGTTGCCCATCGGCTGGATCTTGGTGACCGTGCCCATGTCGACGCCGAGCATGCGGACGCTGTTGCCCTCGTAGAGGCCGACGGCGCCAGCGAAGTACGCGGTCACGTGGTTGCGGCCGGCGTCCTTGAGCGTCCACCACAGCGCGCCGGCGACGACCAGCGCGAGCACGATCGCGAGGGTGAAACCGCGCGCGAGGGTGGAACCGAGACGGGTACTCATTTCTCGTAGCACCCCTTGTCGTTGATCGGCCCGAACGACGGCAGGACCAGTCCGCAGATGTAGTTGTCGAACCAGCGGCCGTTGCCGATGGTGTTCGTGAACACCCGGATGAACGGCGCGAACCGCGCGATGCCCTGGCCGAGGGCGTCCTGGTTGCGCTGCAGCATCGAGGTCAGCTGGTCGAGCTGGGTGAGCACCGGGTCGAGCTGCGCGTCGTTGTCGTCGACCAGGCCCTTGAGCTGGGTGGCGAGGTTGCGCGAGCCGTCCAGCAGCGCGGCGATCGCGTCCTTGCGCCGGGACACCTCGCCGAGCAGCTTGTTGCCGTCGGCCAGGAGCTTCTGGAACTCGGCGTCGCGGTCGACGAGCGTCTGCGAGACCTGCCGCGTGTTCGCGAGCAGGTTCGCCAGCTGCGAATCCCGTGAAGCAATGGTGTCCGAGAGGCGCGAAAGGCCGTTCAGGGCGCCCTTCACGTCGGCCGGGGTGTCGGCGAAGGTCTCCGAGATGACGTCGAAGCTCTTCGCCAGCTGCGTCGTGTCGATGTCGTCGACGGTCTGCGAAAGCCCGCGGAAGGCGTCGAGGACGTCGAACGGCGACGCCGTGCGCTCGCGCGGGATGGTCGCGCTCGGGTCGAGCGTGCGCTGCCCCTGCGGGTCGAGCGCCAGGTACTTCTGGCCGAGCACGGTCTTGATCTTGATCGCCGCGCTGGTCTTGTCGCCCAGCCAGGCGTCCTTGACCTTGAAGGAGATCCGGACCTTGTCGCCGTCGAGCTTGATGTCGGAGATCTTGCCGACCTTCACCCCGGCGACCCGGACGTCGTTGTCCTGCTGCAGCCCGGACGCCTCGCTGAAGTCCGCGCTGTAGGTCGTGCCGCCGCCGATCACTGGCAGGTCCTCGGAGTTGAGCGCGGCGAGGAAGCCGAGCAGCAGCACCGAGATGCCGACCAGCGCGATCGGGATCGGGTTGCGTTTCTGGAACGACTTCATGCCGTGCACCTCGCCCGGTTCACCGGCAGCAGCGGCAGGTTGATCGGCTCGTTGATCAGCGGCGGCAGGGCGACGCCTCCCGTCAGCTCACAGGCGAAGAAGTTGAACCAGGAGCCGTAGTCGGCGGTGCGCGTCAGCGCCGTCACCTTCTGCGGCAGGAACTGGATGAAGTGCTCGACGATCGGCTGGCTGTCGTTGAGGTTCTTCGTCAGCGTGCCGAGCGAGGCGATGTCCTGCTTGAGCGGCTCGCGGGCCTCGCCGAGCAGACCGGAGGTGGTCTGCGCGAGGTTGCCGAGCGAGTCGATCGCGTCGCCGATCGGCTCGCGGTCCGCGGCCAGTCCGGAGACCAGCTGCTGCAGCTTGACGATCAGGTCGTTCAGCTGCGGCGTGTGCCCGTTGACCGTGTCGAGCACCGAGTTCAGGTTGTCGATGACCTCACCGATCACCTGGTCCTTGTCGGAGATCGTGGTGGCCAGCGAGGCGGTGTGCTTCAGCAGGCTTTCGACCGTGCCGCCCTCACCCTGCAGGACCTGGATGACCTCGTAGGACAGCTTGTTGATGTCGTCCGGGTTGAGCGCGGTGAACAGCGGCTTGAAGCCGTTGAACAGCTGCGTCAGGTCGAGCGCGGGCGTGGTCCGCTCCAGCGGGATGTTGCCGCCGGGCGCCAGGTTCTTGCCGGAGGAGTCCGTGCCCTGGCCGAGCGAGACGTAGCGCTGGCCGACCAGGTTGCGGAACTTGATCTGCGCGGTGACCCCGGCGGGCAGCTTGCGGCCGGCGTCCACTTCGAACTCGACCTCGGCCTGGCGGCGGTCGACGATGCGGACGTCCTTGACCTGCCCGACCCGGACGCCCGCGATGCGGACGTCGTCGTTGGGCAGCAACAAGGTCGCGTCACTGAACCGCGCCTTGTAGGCGTTGGTGCTGGTGGTGTTGATGTTGGCGATGCTGATCCCGAGGATCGTCGTGAACAGCACGGTGACCACGACGAAGACGCAGAGCTTGATCAGCGGTGCGAGCAATCCCCTCACTGGACGTGCACCTCCGCTCCCCGGTAGAGCGGACCGACGAGCAGCGAACCCCAGCCGGGCACGTCCGAGGCGGACATGCCGACCTGCGGGGCGACCAGCTGCGCGAGGAAGTCCGATTCGGACGCGCTGTAGGACGGGCTGCCGGCGGGCGCTCCCCCGCCGTTGTAACCGCCGATGTTCGCGTAGCCGTTCGAGGGCGAAAGGCCGTCGTTGGCCGACCGCGCCGGCGGTTTGACCGTGCTGCCGTCCTTGATCGGGCCGTCCGGCGGGTACTGCGGGAACGGGTCCGGGAACTGCTTCAGGTCGTAACAGCGCGGACCGCGTTTGTCCTCGAACCTCGGCTCGTCCTTGCCCGGCAGGTACGGACCGCGGTTGACGGTGATCTCGATGGTCGCGTGCAGACCGGGCCGGTTGGTTCCCTTGCCGAGCGCCTTGTCGATCTTCGGCAGGTTGGCCGCCATCTGCCCGATCACGCACGGGTACTCCGGCGCGTACTTCGCCAGCAGCTCCGCCGTCGGGCGGGCGGTGTCGGCGAGCCGGATCAGGTTGTCGGCGTTGTTCCGGAGGAAGGTCTGGAGATCGACCGAGGCCTGCGTGACGCTGCCGTAGAGGTTCTGTAGGTTCATCTTCTGATCCACCACGGTGCGCGTGGTCGTGCTCAGGTTGTCCAAGGTCTGCACCAGGTCCGGGGCGACGGCGTTGAGGTTGTCCGAGAACTTCGCCAGTTCCTTGAGGTTCTGCTGGAGCTGGGGTTCGTGCGGGTTCAGGTCCCCGACGTACGTGCCGAGCTGCGAGAGGGTGTCGCCGAGCTGGCCGCCGCGGCCGTTGAGCGCGGTGGAGATCGCCGAAAGCGTGCTCGACAGCTTCTGCGGCTGGACGGCCTGAAGCACCGGCATCAGGTGGGCGAAGGCCTGCTCCAGCTCGACGGCGCCGGACGTCCGGTCCTGGGTGATCACGTCGCCCTCGGCGATCGTCCTCGTCGAAGGGTCGTCCGGGATTTCGAGGGAAACGAAGCGTTCGCCGAACAAAGTCTTCGGCAGGAATCGCGCGGAAACGTTCTGCGGGATCAGTTTCGCCGACTCCGGATTCAGCGCGAGCGTGAGTTCGGCGCCGTTCGGGGTCGCGGCGATGTCCTTCACCGAACCGACGATGAGGCCGCGGACCTTCACGTCGGACTGCTTCAGCAACTGGTTGCCGATGTTGCCGGACTGGAGCTTCACGCTCACGACGGGCGTGAAGGCCTTCTGGTACAGCGCGATGCTCAGCGCCACCCCGCCGACGAGCACGGCGACCAAGAGCAGGCCCAACAACCTGCGCCGGACTGTCGCGATCATCCTGCGATCCTCACCGTGACGTCGGTTCCCCAGATCGCGAAACCGATGAAGAAGTTCATGATGGACACCGTGACGATGCTCAGCCGCACCGCCTTGCCGACCGCCACGCCGACACCGGCGGGGCCGCCGGAAGCCCGGTATCCGAAATAGCAATGGGACAGGATGATCAAGACGCTGAACAACAGCACCTTGATGAACGAATAGAGCACATCCTGTGGTGGTAGGAAGAGGTCGAAATAATGGTCGTAGGTACCCGCTGACTGGTTGTAGATGTAGATAACGACCAACCGGGACGCGAGATACGAGCTCAGCAGGCCGATGACGTACAGCGGGATGACCGCGACGAAACCGGCGATGATCCGCGTGGTCACCAGGTACGGCAGGCTCGGCACGCCCATGACTTCGAGCGCGTCGATCTCCTCGGAGATCCGCATCGCGCCCAGCTGGGCGGTGAACCCGGCGCCGACCGTCGCCGAAAGCGCGAGGCCGGCGACCAGCGGGGCGATCTCGCGGGTGTTGAAGAACGCGGTCAGGAAGCCGGTGAAGGCCGAGGTGCCGATCGAGTTCAGCGCCGAGTAGCCCTGCAGGCCGACAAGGACACCGGTGAACAGCGTCAGGCCGACCATGACGCCGACCGTGCCGCCGATGACGGCGAGCGAACCGGAACCGAAGCTCACTTCGGCGAGCAGCCGCAGGACCTCTTTGGTGTAGCGGCGCAACGTCCGCGGCGTCCACAGCAACGCGCGGCCGTAGAACGACATCTGGTCACCGAGGTTGTCCAGAGTCTGCAGTGGACGGTTGGCGACCCGCTTGGCGCCCTGGAGAAAGGTCATGCGTCAGTCCAGCTTTCCGGGCACGATCTGCAGGTAGATCAGCGTGATCACGAAGTTCACCACGAACAGCATGAGGAACGTGATGACGACCGACTGGTTCACCGCGTCGCCGACGCCCTTCGGGCCGCCGGACGGGTTCAGTCCCCGGTAGGAGGCGACGACCGCGGCGATGAAGCCGAAGATCAGCGCCTTCAGCTCGCCGACCCAGAGGTCCGGCAGCTGGGCGAGCGCGGAGAAGCTCGCCAGGTACGCGCCCGGCGTCCCGCCCTGGAGGACGACGTTGAAGAAGTAGCCGCCGAGCACGCCGATGACGCTGACCATGCCGTTCAGCAGGAGCGCCACCAGCATCATGGCGAGCACGCGCGGCACGATCAGCCGCTGCACCGCGGAGACGCCGAGCACCTCCATGGCGTCGATCTCTTCACGGATGGTCCGCGCGCCGATGTCGGCGCAGACGGCGCTGCCGCCGGCGCCCGCGACCAGCAGCGCCGTGACCAGCGGGCTGGCCTGCTGCACGGTGGCGAGCACCGACCCGGCGCCCGTGTAGGACTGGGCGCCGAGCTGGCGGGCGAGCGAACCGAACTGCAGCGAGATGACCGCGCCGAACGGGATCGCGACGAGCGCCGTCGGCAGGATCGTGACGCTCGCGATGAACCAGGCCTGCTGGATGAACTCCCGCAGCTGGAACGGGCGCTGGAAAATGCCACGAACGATGTCGAGGCCGAGGGCGAACAGGTTCCCGGTCTCGCGCACCATGCCGATTCCGGGGATCTTCGCCGATGAAGCGGGAGAGCTCACGCGCCACCTGACCCAGGATCATGCGGCCGCAAGCGGTGGTTGCCCGGTCTCCCCGGATGCGGGATGGAGGCGACCTGATCGTCGGGCAGCTGACCCTGGTGGTGGTTCGGCATCGGGCCGTCGTTCTGCGGTGCGGAGCGATGCCCCGCCGCGGCGAGCCGCTGCGGACGGACGCCGTAGCGCTGCTGCTCCTCCGGGGAGAGCGACTCGATGATGCTCTGCTGCGCCTCGGGCGGGAGCCCGGACAGGATCTGCATGACGCGGTCCTTGCGGCGGACCGCGCCCATCCGGGTCGGCACGCCGGGCGTCGGCTGCATCTGCGGCGGCACCCCGCTGACGTCCTCGACACCGCCCGAGTGGTGACCGGCCTCGAACATCGCGCGCTCCGCGGCGAGCTGGGCCGAGTCCTTCTCCTCGCTCATGCCGATCGGGCCGTCCATCTTGCCGTTGAGGAACTGCTTGACGACCGGCTCCTCGCTGGTCAGCAGCACCTCGCGCGGGCCGAACATGACCAGTTCCTTGCGGAAAAGCATGCCCAGGTTGTCCGGGACGGTGCGGGCGAGGTTGATGTTGTGCGTGACGATCAGGAACGTCGCGTCGATCTGCGCGTTGACGTCCAGGAAGAGCTGGGAGATGTAGGTGGTGCGGACCGGGTCGAGACCGGAGTCCGGCTCGTCGACCAGGATGATCTGCGGGTCCAGCACCAGGGCGCGGGCGAGGCCGGCACGCTTGCGCATACCACCGGAGATCTCGCCGGGCAGCTTCTTGTCGGCGCCGTTGAGACCGGTCATCTCGAGCTTCTCGAGGACGATCCGGCGGACCTCGGTCTCCGACTTCTTCGTGTGCTCCCGCAGGGGGAAGGCCACGTTGTCGTAGAGGTTCATCGAGCCGAACAGCGCGCCGTCCTGGAAAAGGACGCCGAAGAGCTTGCGCACCTCGTAGAGCTGGTGTTCGGAGCACGTCACGATGTCGACGCCGTTGATCATGCACCGGCCCTTGTCCGGCTTGAGCAGACCGATCATCGACTTCAAGAAGACGGACTTACCGGTTCCGGACGGTCCGAGCATCGCCGAGACCTCGCCCGGAGGCAGGGTCAGCGTGACGTCCCGCCAGATGGCCTGCTTACCGAAGGACTTGGAAAGACCTTCGATGACCACCTCGGCACCCATCGCACCTCCAGGAGCTGTTCCGCGTCGTCGCGCACTGCCGTCCCGTGCCACTGGCCCGAGAGGACGCATGCGTTCGCGCAGCGATACCCGCGTCAACCAGGTGCAACGAGCTGAGTGCGAACAGGTTACTCACCAGTTTTCTTTTCTGGCCAGACCCGCGGGTAACTTTTCGCGCAGCCCGCCGCCTGCCCGTGCACCGCTAGCGGCACCGTAGTGCACGTCACCCCCGGCCGCAGATCCACAACCGGCCCCTCCCAGCCCGGCGCGGTACCCGCGTCGCGATTAGGGGGCTAAACCGAGGTCAGCCCCTTCCCCGCGTCCCCCCACCCGCTCCGCCTCCGGATCGCGATTAGCCCGCTAAACGCGATCCGGGCGCCGGGGCTAGCAGCGATAGAGGCCGCAGTAGGACGAAGACGACGAGCCGCTACCGGAGTGAGCGTTGGCCTTCGTGACCTGAACGGCGATGACGATCGCGCAGATCACCGAAGCGGCGACGCCGAGCACGGCGATGACAGCGAGAACGAGCAGGTGGCGCCTTGCAGCGACCTGCTGGGCCAGGATCTCGACGAGCAGCCGATCGGTGTAGTCCGGACCGGGCTCGTCCGCGTTGTCGCCGTCCTCGATCTAAGCTTTCGCCTCTTTTATTCGCTTTTCGACCTCGAAGGGCGAAAGTTGCGCACTTGCGAAGTACCGGACACGAGGATTGCGCACCGTTGTCACTGTTCGCCTTCCATAACGGGATGAGTCGCCCTGTAGTCGGAAGGCGCCCGTCGGACGCAACGGTCGTGATCAAAGCGAAAGGGGCGGGCATCCGGAGTGGATGCCCGCCCTTTCGACGGTGCTGCGGCAGGCGCTACGCGCCCGAGATCACTTGATGGCGATCTTGGCGCCCGCGGCCTCGAGCTTCTCCTTGGCGGCCTCGGCGGCCTCCTTGTCGACCTTCTCCAGGAGGGCCTTGGGAGCGGCCTCGACCAGCTCCTTGGCCTCCTTAAGGCCCAGACCCGAGACGACCTCACGGACGACCTTGATGACCTGGATCTTCTTGTCACCGGCGGACTCGAGAACGACGTCGAACTCGTCCTGCTCCTCGGCGGCGGCCGGGGCGGCGCCGACCGGGCCGGGGGCGACGACGGCAGCCGGGGCGGCCGCGGTCACGTCGAAGGTGGTCTCGAATTCCTTGACGAACTCGGACAGCTCAAGAAGGGTGAGCTCCTTGAAGGCGTCGATCAGCTCGGTGGTGCTCAGCTTCGCCATGGTGGCTTTCCTCTCTGAAACGAACTAAAAGTTCGGGGTGGGGGTGTTCAGCTCTCGGCGGGTGCTTCGGCTGCTTCGGTACCGGCGTTGCGCTGCTTGTCCTCCAGCGCGGCAGCCAGGCGAGCGACCTGGGACGCCGGCGCCTGGAACAGCGCGGCGGCCTGGGACAGCTTCGCCTTGAACGCGCCCGCCGCCTTGGCGAGCAGGACCTCACGGCTGTCGAGATCGGCGATCTGGTTGATCTCGTCCACGGACAGCGTCTTGCCGTCCATGAAGCCGCCCTTGATCACAAGCGCGTTGTTGTCCTTCGCGAAGTCGCGAAGCGCCTTCGCGGCGTCAACAGCTTCACCTTCGACGAAGGCGATCGCGGTCGGGCCGACGAACAGGTCTTCAAGGCCCTCGATGCCCGCGTCCGTGGCGGCACGCTTGACGAGGGTGTTCTTCGCGACCCGGTACTTGGCACTGGTGCCGAGAGCGCGGCGCAGCTGGGACAGCTGGGACACGGAGAGGCCGGTGTACTGGGTAACGACTGTGGCCGAGCTGCTGCGGAAGCTCTCCGCGATCTCGGCGACGGCCGCCTCCTTGTCGGGCTTCGCCATGGTCGCCTCCTCTCTTGGCTAGTGGTCCACTGGCCTTGAGAGCCCTGAAACGACGAAACGCCCCAGCGCAGACAGGCGCGGGGCGTCAGGGCACACGACGACGTGCATCGCGAGCGAGCCTCGTTCCTCCTGCGCGGGTCGCCCGCCCTAGCGGGGCCTTCGTTCTCCAGGCCAGATGACCAGGAGAAGACCAGCGGTCTTCGGTAGAACCTTCACAAGAGTACGCGACCCTCTCCTCGCCCTCCCACGGCACCCCTCTCAACTCGCGTTCAGCGGGCTAAACGCGACCGGCGGAGTGCGACAGAGCTCTCGCGAGGCATCATGGTGACGTGGCGGAGCAGCGTGATGACGGAAAGCCGGGCGACGAGCCCGGCACGGACATCGAGCCCAAGGCGGGAGGTCGGCCCGCGCCTCGGCTGGACGAGGAGCAACTGCGCCAGTTCCAGCAGTTTCAGCAGTTCCAGGACTATCTGAAGTTCACCGAAGCGCAGCAGCAGGGCCTCGTGCCGTCCCAGCCCGCGCAGCCCGTGACCCAGCACTACGGCGGACAGCCGCCGGCGCCTCCGGGACCGCCGCCCGGCGAACTCGTGCACACCCCTCGGCCGCGCATGCCTCGCTGGCTGCGACGCCTCGGCGGGAAGCTCCTCGCTTGGGTGATCGTGATCGTGCTGATCTGCGTCGGGGCGACCATCGCCTACCGGCAGATCTTCCCCAGCGACGCCGGGCAGGACACGGCGACGTTCGTCCAGGGCGGCGGGGGCAAGCACCACACGAATCGCGTTCTCGCGAACAATCCGTGGGAGGCCGTGCGAGCCATCTACGACACGATCGGCAAGCCGTACCCGCCGGACGTCCGGACCGAAACAGTCTGCCTGGCCATGACCGAGCAGGCGCAAGCTCAGTTCGCCAAGGATCTCGGCTACCCGGACTGCGCGACCGCCGTCCCGGCACTGAACGCCAAGGTCACCGACATCACGCCCTACATCTACGCGGTGCGTCCGATGTCGAGCGTGGTCCCGCGGCAGAACCTGACGATCCACTCGTGCTGGTACAGCATCCGTGGCGGCCCCGTGCTGGGCAGCTTCACCCTGCAGGAAGTCGAGATGGGCCAGTGGCTGATCACCGGCCACGCGAACTCTCCCGAGCCCTGCCCCGCCCCGCCCACCGGCAACTGACCCCTGTCGACCTACGCTTCCTGCCGCCGGATCGCGATTAGCCCGCGAAAGTCGACACGGGGGTCAGAGGTCGTGCGAGGTGAGGAAGCCGGTCAGGGCGGAGCCGAAGGCGGGGTGCATGACGGCGGCCATGTGGTCACCGGGGACGCGGACGAGGCGGGCGCCGGCGATGGCGGCGGCCAGGCGTTCGGGTTCGGCGGCCAGCGGGTCGGAATCACCGGCGAGGACCAGGGTCGGCACGGCGATCGCGGTCAGGTCCAGTTTCGGGTTCGCCGTCCCGCGCGCGACGGCGGCCAGCGCGATCCGATCGGCCCGCAACGCGTCGGCCAGGATCCGGAAAGGCGCCGAAGACGGCGGCAGCGTCGACGGGTCCGAAGCGAGCAACGCCTCGCTGATCGCCTCCGGCGTGACCACCCGCGTGTCCACACCCCCGAAGTCGACGATCCCCGAACCGACCCCGCCGATCGCGAGACACCGGATCCGCGGGTCGGCGGCCACCGCGCCGAGCGCGATCATCGCGCCCATCGAATAGCCGACCATCGACACCTCGTCGAGGTTCAGCGCGTCGAGCAGAGCCGACACATCACGAACCATCGCGTCATCGCCGTAACTGGCTTCGTCATGCGGTTTCGCCGATCGCCCGTGCCCACGCGCGTCCAGGCTGATGACGGGCAGTCCCGCGTCCTGGAGGGCGGCGACGACGCCGGGCGCGATCCAGTTGGCGTTCGTGTCGGCGGCGAAACCGTGCTGCAGCAGCACCGGACGCCCTTCACCTTCCCAAACGGTGTAGTTCAGCTGGAGCCCGTCGAACGACGCGAAGGTAGGCATGCCCTCCAGCAAACACGAAAAAGGGGCGGCCCCGCCGTAGCGGGACCGCCCCCTTGTCAGTGATGTCTAACTCAGACTCACGCGTCCTCGGAGAGGAGGTTGCGGGTCCGGGCCGGGTCGACCGGGACACCCGGGCCCATCGTCGTGGAGATCGTGACCTTCTTCAGGTAGCGACCCTTCGCCGACGACGGCTTGGCGCGCAGGATCTCGTCCAGCGCGGCCGCGTAGTTCTCCACCAGCTTGTCGGTGTCGAACGAGGCCTTGCCGATGACGAAGTGCAGGTTGGCCTGCTTGTCGACGCGGAAGTTGATCTTACCGCCCTTGATGTCCGCGACGGCCTTCGCGACCGCGGGGGTCACGGTGCCGGTCTTCGGGTTCGGCATCAGGCCACGCGGGCCGAGGATCCGGGCGATGCGCCCGACCTTGGCCATCTGGTCCGGCGTCGCGATCGCGGCGTCGAACTCGAGCCAGCCACCCTGGATGCGCTCGATCAGTTCGTCCGTGCCGACCACGTCCGCGCCGGCGGCCTCGGCCTCGGCGGCCTTGTCACCAACGGCGAAAACAATGACGCGGGCGGTCTTACCGGTGCCGTGCGGCAGGTTCACGGTGCCGCGGACCATCTGGTCGGCCTTGCGAGGGTCGACACCGAGGCGCATGGCGACCTCGACGGTGGCGTCCATCTTCTTGGAGGAGGTCTCCTTGGCCAGCTTCGCGGCCTCGAGCGGGGCGTAGAGCCGCTCGCGGTCCACCAGCTCAAGAGCCTGACGGTAGGCCTTGCTGTGCTTGGGCATTGCTTCTGTCCTTAACTCTTCAACGGATCAGTGTGGTGTTGGAGCCAGCACTGGCTCTCCCACGGTGGTGCGGGGTGGAACTCAGTCGACGACCGTGATGCCCATCGAGCGGGCGGTGCCGGCGATGATCTTCGCGGCCTGGTCGATGTCGTGCGCGTTCAGGTCGGATTCCTTGGTCTTCGCGATGTCGCGGACCTGGTCCCAGGTGACCTTGGCGACCTTGGTCTTGTGCGGCTCGCCGGAGCCCTTCTCCACGCCCGCGGCCTTCAGCAGCAGCTTCGCGGCCGGCGGCGTCTTGAGCTTGAAGTCGAACGTGCGGTCTTCGTACACGGAGATCTCGACCGGGACGACGTCCCCGCGCTGCGACTCGGTCGCGGCGTTGTAGGCCTTGCAGAACTCCATGATGTTGACGCCGTGCTGACCCAGCGCGGGGCCGACCGGCGGCGCGGGGTTGGCCGCACCCGCCTTGATCTGCAGCTTGATGATCGCCGCAAGCTTCTTCTTCTTGGGTGGCATTTCGTTTGATCCTTCTTACTGACTTGAGTCCCCCGCACACCTGCCAGTACGCGGGGACTGCCGGCCGTCTGGCGGCCGTCAGATCTTGGAGACCTGGTTGAACGACAGCTCGACCGGGGTCTCCCGGCCGAAGATCGACACCAGGACCTTCAGCTTCTGTCCGTCCACGTTGACCTCGGAGATCGTCGCGGGCAGCGTCGCGAACGGGCCGTCCATGACGGTGACCGACTCGCCGACCTCGAAGTCGACCTCGACCGCGGGAGCGCCCAGCGGCGACTCGGCGGAAGCGGCCTCGCCCTTGCCGGGCTTGGCCGGGGCGGCCGTCTCGACCTTGGGCGCGAGGAACTTGAGCACCTCGTCCACGGTCAGCGGCGACGGACGCGACGTGGCGCCGACGAACCCGGTGACACCCGGCGTGTTGCGCACCGCGCTCCACGAGGCGTCGTTCAGGTCCATCCGGACCAGGATGTAGCCGGGCAGCACCTTGCGCTGCACCTGCTTGCGCTGGCCGTTCTTGATCTCGGTGACCTCTTCGGTCGGGACCTCGATCTGGAAGATGTAGTCCTCGACGTCCAGCGTCTGGGTCCGGGTCTCGAGGTTGGTCTTCACCTTGTTCTCGTAACCCGCGTACGAGTGCACGACGTACCACTCACCGGGAGCGGCGTTGAGTTCCGCGCGCAGCTTGGCGACCGGGTCGACGTCTTCGTCGGCTTCGGGCTCGGTGGCGCTGTCGTCGGCTGCGGTGTCGTCGGTCTCGACGGACGCCTCGTCGGCCTCCGCGACATCTCCGGCTTCGTCGACCTCGTCGCCTGCGGCGGGCACCTCGACGGAATCCAGGTGCTCGGACTGCTCGTCGCCGAGTGCCGCGTGCACCTGCTCGTCGGAAAGCTCGGTCAGCTCATGACCGGCTGCTGTGCCGTTGTCGGAGGTCACGTTCCGTCCTCTCAGTTGATCGGTTGCCGTGGCGCAGGCCACCGTGCGGTGCAATCAGGCACCGCGACCGGCTGCCTCAGCTGCCGAAGACGGCACCGACGACCTCTTTGAAGGCCAGGTCGAGGCCGCTCACCAGCGCCACCATGAACACCACGAAGACCAGCACCACCGCGGTGTAAGTGACCATCTGCTTGCGGTTCGGCCAGATGACCTTGCGCAGCTCGGCCCAGACCTCGCGGATGAAGCGCATCAGCCGGGCGAAGATCGACGCCTGCTTCGGCTTGCGGTCGCGCTTCGGGGTCGCCGTGCCCTTGGCGTCCTTGGACTTCTCGGTCTTGTCCCCGGCCTTCGCCTTGCCGGCGGGGCGGGTCTTGTCGTCCGACTTGGCGTCGGCCTTGCCGGACGGGCGCGCGGACGCACGGCGCTCACGCCGGGCAGCGGCGGTCACCGGGCGGGACTGTTCGTCGGGCTTCTGCCCGGCGTCGTCCTGCGCCTTCTCACCGCTGGCGTCGCTGTCGCTCACGACCACTCCTCCGCCTTCACCAGTTCGCTTACGCAGGGGTGACAGGACTTGAACCTGCAACCTGCGGTTTTGGAGACCGCTGCTCTGCCAATTGAGCTACACCCCTTTGGAGCCCCGATGCTCTGGAGCTCCCGAGGACGCATTCCATCGTCCCCACCGCCGTGGCGGGGATGACCGTAGTGCGTTCCGAGACCAGAAGTCTACGGCAACCCCCGAACAGCTTCGCAACCGCGCCCCCTCAAAGCGGCGCGGAGCAGCCTTCCGCGGGGAAACTCCCCACGGCCGACCCCATGATCGTGCCACGATGTCGCCATGAGCGCTCCCGCACCCTCGTCCTCGGCGGCATCCCGCGTCTCGGCCCGGATCGGCGGCATCACGCCGTCGGCCACGCTGGCGGTCGACGCGAAGGCCCGGGAGCTCAAGGCGCAGGGGCGTCCGGTGATCGGGTTCGGCGCCGGGCAGCCGGACTTCCCCACCCCCGCCGACGTGCTCGAAGCCGCCGAAGCGGCCGTCCGCGACAAGGTCAACCACGGCTACACCGCCGCGGGCGGGCTGCCGGAGCTGCGCGAGGCGATCGCAGCGAAGACCGTGCGCGACTCCGGGTTCGAGATCGACCCCGGTCGCGTCCTGGTGACCAACGGCGGCAAGCAGGCGGTCTACTCGGCGTTCGCGACGCTGCTCGACCCGGGCGACGAGGTGCTGCTGCCCGCGCCGTACTGGACGACCTATCCGGAGTCGATCGCCCTCGCCGGCGGGGTCCCGGTGCAGGTCACGGCGGACGAGACGGCGGGCTACCTGGTCACCGTCGAGCAGCTCGAAGCCGCCAGGACGCCGCGCACGAAGGTGCTGCTGTTCGTCTCGCCGTCGAACCCGACGGGCGCGGTGTACCCGCGCGAGCAGGTCGAGGCGATCGGACGCTGGGCGCACGAAAACGGGCTGTGGGTCATCACCGACGAGATCTACGAGCACCTGGTCTACGACGGCGCCGAAGCGCCTTCGATGCCCGTCTTGGTCCCGGAGCTCGCCGACCGGACGATCGTCCTCAACGGGGTCGCGAAGACGTACTCGATGACCGGCTGGCGGGTGGGCTGGATGCTCGGCCCGCAGGACGTGATCAAGGCCGCGACGGCGTACCAGTCGCACCTGTGCGGCAACGTTTCGAACGTCGCGCAGCGCGCCGCGCTGGCGGCGGTGAGCGGTCCGCTCGACGCCGTCCACGCGATGCGTGTGGCGTTCGACACCCGGCGCAAAACGGCGCTGTCCCTGCTTTCCGAGATCGCGGGAGTGGAAACTCCGGTGCCGCTCGGCGCTTTTTACGTCTACCCGTCGGTCAAAGCCTTGCTGGGCAAAGAGATTCGCGGTGAACGACCGGCCGACACGGTGGCGCTGTCCGATCTGATCCTGCGCGAGGCTGAAGTCGCCGTGGTGCCGGGCGAGGCTTTCGGGACACCCGGGTACTTCCGGATCTCCTACGCGCTGAACGAAAACGATCTCGCCGAAGGGATCACCAGGATGGGCCGGCTGCTCGCGGAAGCACGGTGACCGCGATGCGCCTGGGGATCGCGCTTCCGCAGTACGGCCCCCTGGCGTCGTTGGACGCTGTCACCGGTTTCGCCTCGGCGGCCGAGGAACTCGGGTACGAGTCCCTGTGGGTCGGGGATCGCGTACTGGCCCCGGTCTCGCCGTCGGACTTCTATCCCGGCGGAACACCGGAACGGCCGTACCCGCCCGAATTCGTCACTTTCGGCGATCCGCTGATCGTGATGACGGCGGCCGCGAGCGTCACGAAACGGGTCCGGCTCGGCACCAGCACGCTCACCGGGACGGTGTACCCGGCCGTGGTGCTCGCGCGGATGCTCACTTCACTGGATCAGGTGAGCGGGGGCCGCCTGGACGTCGGGCTGGGCACCGGCTGGCTTCGCGACGAGTACACCGCGACAGGCACGCCCTGGAAGGGCCGCGGCGGGCAACTGGAGGAGCTTCTGGACGTCCTCCGGGCGTTCTGGACCGGGGACCCCGTCGAGCACGAAGGCGAACGCTGGCGGATCCCGACGTCGAAAGTGGGATTGCGACCGGTTCAGAGCCCGCATCCGCCCGTGTTGCTGGGTGGACGATCGGAGCCGGCGCTGGAGCGCGTCGGCCGCCGCGCGGACGGCTGGCTGCCCGCCGGACTGCCCGCGCCGTATCTGGCGAAGCTCTGGAAGACCGTGGTGAGCGCCGCCGAGCGGGCGGGCCGCGACCCCGGCACGCTGCGGCGGGTGCTGCGGATCAACCCGAAGCCCGACACGGACCTCAAGGACGTCGCGGCGCAGCTGGAGGCGGCCGCGGAAACCGGGATCACCGAAGCCTTCGTCGACCCGCACTACCTCGCGCGGGACGTCGCTCATGCCCTCGATCTCGCTGCCGAGCTGCGCGATCTCGTCTGAGGGCCCCTCCCGGCAGGAGAGGTCCTCGACGGTCAGGATTCGCCGTCTGCGAGCTGGACGAGCGCGTGGGCCTTCGCGGCGTACTTCCAGTTGCCGAGGTCCCGGATGGTCTTGATCTTGAATTCCGCGAGGAGTTCGTCGTGCTTCGGGGTCAGACCTTCGAGCGCCGACGGCGGGGCGTCCAGCAGCTCGTTGATGCCCTTGTCCTCCCACGCCTTGTCGACCAGCTTGTTCAAGTTCAGGCTCACGTCTTTCGCCTTTCCTCGGGGCTAGGTACGCGCCTCACCCTGAACGTGATCCACGTCTCAGGCAACCGGTGATCACCCGTTCACGCGTAGTTCACCGACGGTCGGACCGATGACAAGAGTGACCCGGGTCGCGTACAACGAACGGGTGACGCAGCGGAGAACTGGCGGCGGCTGCCTCTTCCTGGTGATCGTGCTGTCCGTCCTGGGGATCGCTTACCACCTGTGGGAGCGAGGGACGTCGGTGACACCGGCGGGGGTCACCACTTCGGAGGGCTCGGGCCGATATGTGGCTCTGGGTGACTCCTACACAGCTTCACCGGGCACTGGACGGCCCGCGGGCGCGCCGGCGGGATGCGACCGCTCGGACAACAACTATCCGAGCCTGCTCGCCGCGAAGCTGCGCCCGGCGGAGTTCGTCGACGTCAGCTGTGGTGGCGCCACGACCGAGCACCTCACCGGTGAGCAGAAGACCCGGGACGGCACGAACGCCCCGCAACTCGACGCGGTCGACGGTGACACGACGTTGGTGACCGTCGGTATCGGCGGCAACGATGTGGGCTTGGCCGGGCTCGCGGGTCAGTGCGCAACGCAGCAGCAGACCGCTTCGCCGTGCAAGACGCAGTTGAACGCGGGCGGACGCGACCAGCTCGCCGAACGCATCAGCGCCGCGGCGGACCGGCTCGGCGGCGTCCTGGACCAGATCCGCTCGAAGGCGCCTGAAGCGCGCATCGTGATCGTCGGGTACCCGACGGTGCTTCCGGACGACAACGGCGGCTGCTGGCCGGTCCTGCCGGTCGGCGAGGGGGACGTGGCCTACTTCCGCGACTCGCTGAAGCTGCTGAACACCACGCTTCAGGAGACGGCCAAGGCGCACGAAGCGGGATTCGCCGACATGTCGACCGCGAGCAAGGGGCGGGACATGTGCAGCGCGGCGAACCGGCGGTGGGTGGAGGGCCCGGCGCCCTCGGTCCCCGCCGCGCCGCTGCACCCGAACGCGCGGGGCGAGGAAGGGATGGCGGAGGTCATCGAGAAGCTGCTCAAGGTCGCGTAGCGCGCTGTCGCCTTTGTGCTGCGACTGGCAGTACACGCGAGGCATTACGTGGCGTGAGAGGTGTTCGGCATCGCGGGTCTGATCACGCGCCCTAAGGCCGCTTAAGCGCGCGAAGCGGCCCCTCTTAAGCCTGCGAAGGGCGCTTCGCGGCGCTACGCGAGCCGCTGCGGTTCCGGCGCACCCCAGCTGACCTGCGAAAAGAGAGCAAGGGACCCTCGCTATCGCTTATCTCAATGTTGAGAGAGGCGATAGCAAGGGTCCCTTGCTATCACTTTCGAGGTCAGGTGCGGACGACCGCCTGCGCCTTTCCGAGAACCGCCTTGCCCTCGAACTTGGCGGTGATGTCGATCCGCGCGGTGCCGTCGTCGTTGACCACGGCGACCTTCCCGGTGAACTCGATCGTCGCCGCGCCGTCGTTCGGCACGACCACGGGGCGCGTGAAGCGCGCGAAGTAGTCGACGAGGCGGCCGGGGTCGCCGAGCCAGTCGGTGACGAGCCGCGACCCGAGCGCCATCGTCAGCATCCCGTGCGCGATGACGTCCGGAAGGCCGACCTCCTTGGCGAAGGCCTCGTTCCAGTGGATGGGGTTGAAGTCCAGCGAAGCGCCGGCGTAGCGCACCAGCTGCTCCCTGGTGACCTCGACGGTCAGCGGAGCCAGTTCTTCTCCGGCGGTGAACGTGCTCACGCGCCCTCCCCTCGGACCACGAGCTGCGCGTACGTGGTGGCGATCAGGCCGCCGTCGGCGCCGGAGATCTCGGCGCGCAGGTTGATGAAGTCGTTCCCGGCGCGGGTCATGATGTTGTCGATGTACGTGGTGAGCGACAGGACGTCGCCCGCGTGCACCGGCCGCGTGTAGGTGAACCGCTGGTCGCCGTGGACCATCCGTGAATAGTCGAGACCCAGCTCCGGGTCGGAGACGATCGCGTTGATCGACGCGAGGTTGATGATCGTGAGGAACGTCGGCGGCGCGATGACGTCGGGGTAGCCGGCCGCCTTCGCCGCTTCGGTGTCGCGATAGAGCGGGTTCGTGTCGCCGAGCGCGTCGGCGAACTCCCGGATCTTCTCGCGACTCACTTCATAGGTGCTGGTCGGCGGGTACGCCCGCCCGGTGAACGACTGATCCAAGGCCACCCGAGCAGGCTACCGAACCCGGAAAATACTCGAAGCCGCCCTGGTGACCAGGACGGCTTCGAGCAAGACTGGTAGAACCGCTAGACGCTCAGCGGGTCTCTTTGTGAGTCCGGTGCGTACCGCAGTTCGGGCAGAACTTCTTCATCTCCAGGCGATCCGGGTTGTTGCGCCGGTTCTTCTTGGTGATGTAGTTGCGGTGCTTGCACTCCTCACACGCGAGCGTGATCTTCGGTCGCACGTCAGTGGCAGCCACAGCATTTCCTTCTCTACTAGGCCTGGGAAACCCAGGATTACCGCGTAGCGGTGGCCGGACTTGAACCGGCGACACAGCGATTATGAGCCGCTTGCTCTGCCAGCTGAGCTACACCGCCCTTACATAACCCTAACCGCGACACGCTTGCGTGACGCGGTTGAGGTTGCGAGCCCCTTTACGGAATCGAACCGTAGACCTTTTCCTTACCATGGAAACGCTCTACCGACTGAGCTAAAGGGGCCTTGCCCTCTCGCGAGGACTTGGAAAGATTAGCAGGCCGGTTAAGGGGCCTTGAGCGGGGGGCCTCTTACCGCAAAACCTCAGGTCAGCAGGGTCAAGACGGTCTCGGAGTGTCGCCCCGGCGAACGCGCCGTGCGCGCCTGCAGCCACGCCTCCAGGCGATCCTCGGGCAGCGGCCGCGAGATCAGGTAGCCCTGTGCCACGTCACAGCCCATCGCTTCGAGCTGATCTCGCGCGACGTCCTCCTCGACGCCCTCCGCCACGACCGTGAGACCGAGCGAGTGGCCCAGTTCGACGATGGAGCGCACGACGGCGAGGTCGCCCAGGTCCGTGCCCATGCCGAGGACGAAGCTCTTGTCGATCTTGACCTGGTCGACCGGGAGCTGCCGCAGGTAGGCCAGCGACGAGTAGCCGGTGCCGAAGTCGTCGACGGCGAGCACGATGCCCAGCGAGTGCAGTTCCCGCAGGATCGGCAGTGCCTTCTGCGGGTCGGACATCACACCGGACTCGGTCAGCTCGAACGTGAGCAGCTCGGGCGGGATGCCGAAGCGGTCGAGTTCGCGTGCGACCTTCGTCGGGAAATCCTCGTCGGCGAGGTTGCGCACCGACAGGTTCACCGCGGCGGAGATGCGCAGGCCCTCGTCGAGCCACTTCCGCACACGCTTCAACGATTCTTCGAGCACGAACGAAGTCAGGACGCCGATGAGGCCGGCCGCCTCGATCGCCGGGACGAACTCGTCCGGGCCGAGCCTGCCGAACTCCGGATGCACCCAGCGCACGAGCGCCTCGACGCCCTGGATCTGCCGGTTCGGCAAGGTGATCTTCGGCTGGTAGTGGACGCTCAGCTGGCCTTCTTCCAGCGACTGCCGGAACTGCGTGACCATCTGGAACCGGCGCATGAAGATCTGGCCCATGCTGGCCATGTAGCCGCGGACCTCTTCGCCGCCCTTGGTGGCCCGGACGGCGACGTCGGCGCGCTGCAGGAGCATGTCGACGTCGATCTGCTCGTCGTCTTCGGCCGAGGACGTGGCGTAGCCGATCATCGCGTTGGCCTCGACGGAGAGCCGGTCCACCGGATACGGGGCGACCAGTTCCGCGCGGAGCAGTTCCGCGGCGGCCTGGGCGCGTTCCGGCGCGCAGCCGACTAGGAGCGCCGCGAAGGACGCGCCTTCGAGCCTGGCGAGCGGGACGTCGGGGCCGAGCGCGTCACGGATCCGCCGTCCGGCGGCGATGACCATCCGGTCGGCCCACACGTAACCGAGGGCGTCGCTGACGGTGGAGAAGACGTCGAGGTCGACCCGCAGCACGACCGCGTCGACCTGTTCCCGCAACGGTTCCTTGGCGACCTGGCGGAAGCCCGGCCGGTTGAGCAGGCCGGTCAGCGGATCGTGGTAGGCGTCGTGACGCAGGGTCGCGAGCAGCCGCCGGTTGTCCAGCGACGTCGCGAGGTGACTGGCCATCGTGCCGAGCAGCTGGACGTCGTACTTGCCGAAACCACGCCAGCGGGACAGCCTGTCGTGCGCTTCGACGACGCCGAGGAGCTGGTTCGCGCTCCGCAACGGGACGACCAGCGCTTCCTGCGCGCCGCGGTCGAGCAACGCGGAGCGGACATCCGGATTGGCTTCGGTGATCCGGAAATGCCGGACGTGCGCGCCGGGCAGGCGCAGCAGCGGGTCGTCGGCGGCCGGATCGACGGGCGGCAGTTCGTCACCCGCGACCACCATGCGCATGGTGTCCTTGGGTTCCAGCCGCAGCCTGAGCACGACCCGGCCCGCGGCCAGCTGGTCCTTGATGCGTTCGGCGATGGTCGCCCACTCGCGGACGTCCACGCCGCCGACGAGTTCGTCGGCGCGCCCGGCGGGACGCGCGGCGGCCTGCTGACCGGATCGCGCGACCATCAGGCTGACGTCGGACAGCGCTTCCATGTCGCGTTGTTCGCGGAGCAGATCGGAGTACGCCCAGTACAGCGCGGTGAGTCCGAGGAAGACGGCCAGCACGAGCGGCCAAGCCTTCGGCGTCCCGGAAATGACCAAATAACCGGAAAGACCGACCGAGGCGTTGACGAATCCGACGACGAGGATGCGGCCGGTCAGCCGGATCGCGGTGCTGACCCGCATGCGGCGGCGCAGCACGCGGACGGCGGCGAGCGCGAGCAGCGTGCTGACCAGCGGCGCGGTCAAAGTGCCCGCCAGCGCGGCGATCCAGGTCATGCTGTGGGCGCCGGAGGCCTGTTTCACCAGTCCTGCCACGGCGAACGCGCCGGTGATCTCCAGCAGGAACGCGCCTGCGTTGTAGAGGACACGGCCCGCGACCTTGCGGGCGAGCAAGGTTCCGATGCCCGCCACGAGATGCGCGGCGAGGACTACTTCGAAGGGTGCGACGAAGAATCCGATGACCAGCGGGATCTCGGTGAACGAGATCGTCCAGGAGATGCCGCTGCGGACGTCGACGTTGATCCCGAGCTGTTCGGCGAGCAGGAACGCGAGCGCGAGGATCGGCCCGATCCACAGCAGATCGTCCGAGGCCTCGAAGTCCAGCCACAGGCTGACGGCGGCCGCGGCGGCGATGCCCATGGTGAGTACCGCGAAGGTGTAGACGCGGAATCGTCGCTCGTCGGTACGAGCCTCCGTAACGGCGCCTCCCTTGCCCGCTGCCGCCTGTGCGGCGCTCGCGGGCCTGCCGTTCGTGTCCGGCATCCGACCTTCCTTCCCGGCTGCCCAACCGGTCCTGTCCTACCGCGACCTCGGGGACGAGGGCAATACAGTACCCCGGAGGGCGTACCCAAGTCCCATTCGAGACAGTATGAGATCACCCCAGGGTTAACAATGGGCGCGTCGCGCTGACCTGCGTGGACCAAGGGGTGAAATGGGAGCGATATTCGCGTTCCTTCCGACTACCGGAAGTCACCTGGCGCCACGGTCAAGCCAATCTCGTGAAGTTCCCGTCGGACCCGTCAGTAGGGGCTTGAATAGTCCTATGAATAGCCACGCCATCGCCGCCGGGCATGCCGAGCGGCTCGCCACCGTGGACGCCCTGCTTCCTGAAATGCCTGCACTGGAGCCTGTCGAGGGCTCCGTGTCACTCTCCGCGACAGCGGGCGACTCGGCTGCCGCCGGATTGTCGGTACGGACTGAAGCGGGTCCTGATTCTGTTGACTCTCCGTGGCGGGCCCTCGTCGAACATCGCCTCGAAGCGCGGCTCACCGGACCTCGTCCGGAAGCGGCCCTTGACGCATTACTCACCCGATGGGATGAACATCTAAAGGCGGTCGCCCCACCTGGGGATGTCGAAACGGCCGCGACCGTGGTGCGGCCCAGCCGGGATTCGCCCGGCTCCGCCGAATTGCTGCGCCGCGGATTCGCTCCGGTGCTGGTGATCGCGGTCCGGCCGGCCGACCGGCTCGCCGTGACCGGGCCGCCCGCCACTCCCGGAGTGCACATCCGGCCCGCGGAAGCGGATGATCTGGAAACCGCCGTCGGACTCGAACTGGAATTGCAGCGTTATGACGCGCAGTTCGGCTCTGTCACCTTGCGCGAGGGCGCGGAGGAGGCGATCACCGCGGACCTGTCGAAAGAGCTGCAGCGGGAGAACCCCACGTTGTGGATCGCCGAGCTGTACGGGCGCCCGCTGGGCATGGTGCGGGTGCAGTTCCCCGGGGAGACGGCGTGGATCGGCGGCCGGGTCGCGGCCGACAAGGTCGGCTACCTGTCGTCGCTGGCGGTGGCCGAACCGGCGCGGTCGAGCGGCGTGGGGTCGGCGCTCGCCGCGCACGCGCACCAGATCTTCGACGAATGCGGCACCGAAGCCGTGCTGCTGCACCACGCGCTGGCCAATCCGCGGTCGACGCCGTTCTGGTACGCGCAGGGTTACCGGCCGCTCTGGACGTACTGGCAGCGGCGGCCGGCGGTGCACTGATCCCGATAGGCCCTTTCCTGGGAGAGCAGGGGGTTTCCGTGACCACTGACGATGACGCGGCCCCGGTTGCGCCGACCGGGGTAGACACCGAAAAGCCGTCCGCGGCGAGGATCTACGACTGGTTTCTCGGCGGGACCCACAACTGGGCGGTCGACCGTGAGTTCGCCCGGCGGCTGGAACGGCAGTGGCGGTGGGTGAAACCGGGCGCGCGGCACAACCGCGAGTTCATGAACCGCGTCGTGCGGGCCGCGCTGGACGCCGGGATCCGGCAGTTCGTCGATCTGGGTTCCGGTGTCCCGACCGCCGGGAACGTGCACGAGATCGTCCGGGAAGAGCTGGAGCCCGGCGATGAGGTGAAGGTCGTGTACGTCGACTACGAGCCGGTGGCGGTGGCGCACGCGGAGCTGATCCTCGAACGGCACGAGGCGACGGACTGGGCGGGGATCGTCCACGCCGACATGCGGCGACCGAAGGACGTCCTGCGGCATCCGGAGACGCGGCGGTTGATCGATTTCGAGCAGCCCGTCTGCCTGATGATGATGGCCGTCCTGCATTTCGCCGGTCCGCACGACGATCCGCCCGCGCTGGTCGCGACCTATCGGAACGCGCTGGCGCCGGGCAGCTGGCTGGGGCTGTCGCACATGAGCTTCGGCGGCCAGACGGGCGCTGACGCCGACGGGCTGCGCTGGATGGTCGAGCAGTACCGGAAGACGAGCAACCCGGTGTGGATGCGGGACCGCGAAGAGATCGAGCCGCTCTTCGGGGACTGGCCTCTGATGGAGCCCGGTCTCGTGCACCTGCCCGCGTGGCGGCCGACGCGGGAACTGCGCCGGGACGAGGAAGGCGCCCGGCCATTCGCCTGGTGCGGTGTCGCCACCCACCCCTGACATCCGACCTTTGACCCCAACGCGTCGACTTTAGCCCCCTAATCTCGACGCGTTGGGGCGTGGAGGTCGGAGGAGTGGGTGATCGCTGACGGCGAACGCGGAAAGGAAACAAACGGGTCGATCGGAGAGTTGAGCTAGGCAGACTCAACTAACCGAGGAGTGCACAGATGACCGACAACCGCCTCCTGCCCGTCCTCCCGCTCGATGACGACGTCGTGCTGCCGGGCATGATCGTCCCGCTCGACCTCGCCGACACGGAGACGCGCGCCGCGGTGGAGTCCGCCCAGGCCAACACACCTGCCCAGGCTTCGTTCCCGGGGATCCGGTCCGGCGCCGCCGCCAAGGCCGAGGTGCTGATCGTCCCCCGCGTCCACGGCGAGTACGCCGAACTCGGCACCATCGCCACCGTCGAACGCATCGGGCGCGTGCCCGGCGGCAAGACCGCGGTGCTGTTGCGCGGCACCCGCCGTGCCGTCGTCGGCCGCATCGCCGACGGTCCGGGCGCCGCCCGCTGGGTCCACGCCGAGGTCGCCACCGAGACCACGGACGACAACTCCGCGAAGCTCGCGTCCGAGTACAAGAGCGTCGTCCTCGCGATCCTCCAGCAGCGCGGCGGCTGGCAGATGATCGACGCCGTCCAGGAGGTCGAGGACCCGTCCGCGCTCGCCGACCTCGCGGGTAACTCGTCGTACCTGAACACCGAGCAGAAGCTCGAACTGCTCTCCGCGCTCGACGTTTCGGCACGGCTCGAAAAAGCCCTCGAATGGAGCCGCGAGCAGCTGGCCGAGCTCGAGGTCACCGACACGATCCGCAAGGACGTCCAGGAGGGCATGGAGAAGCAGCAGAAGGAGTTCCTGCTGCGCCGCCAGCTCGAAGCGATCCGCAAGGAGCTGGGCGAACTCGACGGCACCGCCAACGACGACGACTACCGCGCCCGCGTCGAGGCCGCCGAACTGCCGGACGCGGTCAAGAAGGCCGCACTGTCCGAAGTGGACAAACTGGAGCGGACGTCGGACCAGTCCCCCGAGGGCGGCTGGATCCGCACGTGGCTGGACACAGTCCTCGAACTGCCGTGGAACGAGCGCTCCACCGACGTCCACGACATCGCCGCCGCGCGCGACATCCTCGACGCCGATCACGCCGGTCTCGACGACGTGAAGGAACGCATCATCGAGTACCTGGCCGTGCGCAAGCGCCGCGCGGAGTCGGGTCTCGGCCCGGTCGGCGGACGGCGTTCGGGCGCGGTGCTCGCGCTCGCCGGTCCTCCCGGGGTCGGCAAGACGTCGCTCGGCGAGTCCGTGGCGAAGGCGATGGGGCGCAAGTTCGTCCGCGTCGCGCTCGGCGGCATCCGCGACGAGGCCGAGATCCGCGGCCACCGGCGCACCTACGTCGGCGCGCTGCCCGGCCGGATCGTGCGCGCCATCAAGGAAGCGGGCTCGATGAACCCGGTCGTGCTGCTCGACGAGATCGACAAGGTCGGCGCCGACTACCGCGGCGACCCGACGGCAGCGCTGCTGGAGGTGCTGGACCCGGAGCAGAACCACACGTTCCGCGACCACTACCTCGAGGTCGAGCTGGACCTGTCCGACGTCGTGTTCCTCGCGACGGCGAACGCGCTCGAGACCATCCCCGGCCCGCTGCTGGACCGGATGGAGCTGGTCACCCTCGACGGCTACACCGAGCACGAGAAGGTCACCATCGCCCGCGACCACCTGCTCCCCCGCGAGCTGGACCGCGCGGGCCTCGGAAAGGACGACGTCACGCTGACCGACGGCGCGTTCAGCCGCATCGCCGCCGAGTACACGCGGGAAGCCGGGGTGCGCAACGCGAACCGGACCATCGCGAAGGTGCTGCGCAAGGTGGCGACCAAGGTCGCGCTGGACGAGATCGAACTGCCGCTGACGATCGACGCCGACGGGCTCGAGACCTACCTCGGGCGCCCGCGGCACCTGCCGGAGTCCTCGCTGCCCGCGTCGACCCAGCGCACGTCGACGCCGGGTGTGGCGACCGGTCTCGCGGTGACCGGCGCCGGCGGTGACGTCCTCTACATCGAGGCGTCGCTGGCGGATCCGGAATCCGGCTCGACCGGGCTGGCCCTGACCGGTCAGCTGGGCGACGTGATGAAGGAGTCGGTGCAGATCGCGTTGTCGTACCTGCGCTCGCACGGCGCGGAGCTGGAGCTCCCGGTCGGCGACCTGAAGGACCGCGGCATCCACGTGCACGTCCCCGCGGGCGCCGTGCCCAAGGACGGGCCGAGCGCCGGCATCACGATGACGACCGCGCTGGCGTCCCTGCTTTCGGGCCGGGTCGTCAAATCGGACGTCGCGATGACCGGTGAGGTGTCGCTGACCGGTCGCGTGCTGCCGATCGGCGGGGTCAAGCAGAAGCTGCTGGCCGCGCACCGGGCCGGGATGAAGACGGTGATCATCCCGCAGCGCAACGAGCCGGACCTCGACGACGTCCCGGCCGAAGTGCTGGCACAGCTGGACGTCCACACCGTCGCGAACGTCCGCGAAGTGCTGGACCTCGCGCTGGCCCCGGCGTCCACCCCGGTCGCCCAGGCGGCGTAACGACACGAACCGAAGGCCCCGGATCCGTCCAGGATCCGGGGCCTTCGCCGTCGAAACCCGGACGATCCCGGACATTAAACCTCCTTAAACTCCCTATCACGATTTGATAACGTGTATTCCGTGCCCATCCATCCGGATGCCGCCACTGAGCCTTGAGAGGGCAAGGTCATGAGTCACGGAATCCTGCCGCCCCTGCTGCCGAGGCGAAGCTGCGTTTCGGCCGGTCAGATCGTTTGCCTGAGCATTCTCACCGTATTCGTCACGGCACTGACCTTCGCCGGTACGAGTGCGCCGATCGCGGCGGGGATCGCGATCACCCTGCTCTGCGCCGTCCTCCGTCCGATGCCCGCACGGGCACGCCGATGAACACCACCCTCACCACGGAATCGGAATTCATGGCGCGACTGCGCGAACTCCGCGATCGAAGCGGCCTCAGCATCCGCGCGCTGGCCGCCGCGACCGGTCAGTCCCGAAGCACCCTGGCCGACACCTTGGCCCGGAACACCTTGCCCGGCAATGAAAATCAGATGCGTGTCCTGATGCGAGCGCTGCTCCGGGCCGTACCCGGCGAACCCGGGCTCGACGAGTATCTCGCCGAGTGGCGTCACCTGATCGGACGTCGGCACCACCGCAATGGCGGATGTGCTCCGCTCGACCGCGTACTCCTCGCCTTGGAAATCGCCGAACAACGCGGTGGCGCCGAAGCGCCGGGCCTTCGGAAGGCGAAGGAAATAGTGCTGAACGAGGCCTCCCTACGAAAGTTCTCCCCTCCCGGTGAATACGCCGCGAATTCACCTGGAAGTCCCGTTCCGCCCGTACTCTCCGATCCGCTCCTTCCCGCACCACCACATCAGCGGAGGCACGAGTGAAGCGACGGAATTTCCTGCGCGCGGCCGTGGTCGGCGCCGGCGTCACGGCGTTCGGAAACAGGCTCTCGGGGGCCGCGCTGGCGGCGCCCGCCCAGAACGGACCCAGCCCGTACGGCGCGCTGCAGGCCGCCGACGCGAACAGGATCCAGCTGCCCGCGGGATTCACCAGCCGCGTCATCGCACGATCCGGCCAGAAGGTCGCGAGCACCGGTTACACCTGGCACAGCGCCCCGGACGGCGGCGCGGTGTTCGCCGATGGCAGCGGCTGGATCTACGTGTCGAACTCGGAGATCACGCCCGGCGGCGGCGCGAGCGCGGTCAAGTTCGACGCGAGCGGGAACATCACCGGCGCCCACCGTGTCCTGGCGAACACGCGCCAGAACTGCGCGGGTGGCAAAACTCCTTGGAACACCTGGCTTTCCTGCGAGGAGATCGATCTCGGCTTCGTCTACGAGTGCCAGCCGAACGGACCCGCCTCGGCCGCCGTCCAGCGGCCCGCGATGGGGAAGTTCAAGCACGAGGCCGCGGCGGCCGACCCGGTGCGCAAGGTCGTCTACCTGACCGAGGACACCACGGACGGCTGCTTGTACCGCTTCGTCCCGACGACCTGGGGCGACCTCTCGGCCGGGACGCTGCAGGTGCTGAAGGCGGGCACGGCGACGTCGGGCAGCTTCACCTGGGCGAACGTGCCCGACCCCGACGGCTCCCCCACCGCCACCCGCAACCAGGTGTCCGGCGCGAAGCGGTTCAACGGCGGCGAAGGCCTCCACTACGCCAACGACACCGCCTGGTTCACCACGAAGGGCGACAACCGCGTCTGGCAGCTCAACCTGACGAACAGCACTTACGAGCTGGCCTACGACGACTCGCTGGTCAGCCCTGGTTCGGCGCCGCTGACCGGCGTCGACAACGTCACCGGGAGCGCGTCGGGTGACCTGTACGTCGCCGAAGACGGCGGCAACATGGAGATCTGCGTCATCACGCCGAACGACATCGTGGCGCCCTTCCTGCGGATCACCGGCCAGAGCTCGTCGGAGATCTGCGGTCCCGCGTTCACTCCTGCGGGGAATCGGCTGTACTTCTCGTCGCAACGCGGCACCTCCGGTTCGTCTTCGGGTGGGATCACCTACGAGGTGACCGGTCCCTTCCGGTCCTGATACGACCGTGTGGGGCGCCGCTCCAGGCGCCCCAACACGGGTTCACGCATTGGTGCGGTTCTTCTCACGAAGCCGGTTCACGACGAAGAGCACGACCGCGATCGCGACGGCGGCGATCACGAAGTACTGGAAGAACCCGGCGTACTCCTCGACCAGGTGCCAGCTCTCCCCGAGGGCGTAGCCGGCCAGGACGAACACCGTGTTCCAGATCAGGCTGCCCAGCGTGGTCAGGGTCAGGAACCGCCAGAACGGCATCCGCTCGATCCCGGCGGGCAGGGAGATGAGGCTGCGGAAGATCGGCACCATCCTGCCGAAGAACACCGCCTTGGTGCCGTGTTTCCGGAACCATGCCTCGGTCTTGTCGAAGTCGGACGCCTTGACGAGCGGGATCTTCGCCATCCAGCGGCGTGTGCGGTCACGGCCCAGCAGCAGGCCGAGGTAGTAGACGATGATCGCGCCCGCGACTGACCCGAAGGTCGTCCACACCAGCGCTTCCACCAGGGTGAACGTGCCCTGGCTGGCGGAGAATCCGGCGAGCGGGAGCACGAGTTCGCTCGGGATCGGCGGGAACAGGTTGTCCAGTCCGACGATGATCGCGGCTCCCGGACCGCCCAGCGCGTCCATCAGCGACACCGCCCAGCCGGCGAGACCACCCATCGGTTCGCTGGCGGCTTGGGCGAGGAGGAGATTCATGGCGGCCTTTCGTGGTCGTCTGCAGGTGTCAACGAACGTACGAATTGCCCGGGTTCCACACCCTGGGGTGAAGCGGCACAGATCACTGAGGAAAACCGCAGTACCGATCTTCGACGACCCCGCTAACCTGGCGTTATGCCTGTTCCGGCAGCGATTCGCCGCTACCTGCGAAAAGCTCTCCGCGGCACGCTGGGCCTGGCGATCGGCGCCATGACAGCGTTCGCGGAGTTCTTCTACGTGCTCTTCGGCGGCCTCGCGCTCTTGATCCCCGCGGTGCGGGAGCCTGTCCTCGCCGGTGCCCACGTACTGTCCGAAATGGAACGGCGACGGCTGGAGAAGTACTTCGGCGAGGCGAACGCCCTGGACTACCCCGACAGCCGCGCGATGGCCTATCTCGTCCCGCGGTGCGTCGTCGGTCTCTTCGGCGCCGGGATCTTCCTGCTGCTCGGCTACGGCGTGGTGATCGGGACGTACGTCGCGTACCAGAAGGCCTTCGGCGACTGGCCCGGTGAAGGTGACGTCTCCGATCAGATCGCCACCGTCCTGCTCGGTGTCCTCCTGCTCTTCCTTTCCGTGCAAGGACTCCTCGGGATCGCGACACTGGAACGCAAGCTGGCCAGGCGCTTTCTCGGCCCCAGTACACAGGAAACGTTGCGCCGCCGGGTCTCCGAACTGTCGACCAGCCGGGCCGAGGTGGTCGAAGCGGTCAACGGCGAGCGCCGCCGAATCGAACGGGACCTGCACGACGGCGTCCAGCAGCGGCTGGTCGCGCTCGGGATGCTGCTCGGCCGGGCGCGGCGGACCAGCGATCCGGACCACGCGTCGGACCTGCTCCGGCAGGCGCACGAGGAATCGCAGCGAGCCCTCGAAGACCTGCGTGAAGTCTCGTGGCGGGTGTATCCGATCGCGTTGGACTCGGACGGTCTGCACCCCGCGCTGGAGGCGCTGGCGGAACGCTCCGGCGTCCCGGTCCACCTGCGGGTCGACCTACCGGAACGGCCGTCGGCGGCCATCGAGACCGTCGTCTACTTCGTCGCGTCCGAGGCGGTCACCAACACGATCAAGCACGCCGCGGCGACGCGGATCGACATCGAGGCCGAGCGGGCCGGGGACGGGGTGCGGGTGCGGATCACCGATGACGGCGCCGGCGGGGCGCGGGCGTCCGGCGGCGGTCTCTCCGGCCTCGCACGGCGTGTCGCGGCGGCGGACGGTGAGTTCACTGTGGACAGTCCGCCCGGCGGTCCGACCGTGGTGACGGCGGTGCTGCCGTGCGGGTGATCCTCGCCGAAGACTCGACCCTGCTGCGCGAAGGACTCGTCCGGCTGCTGGTCGAAGAGGGGCACGACGTCGTGGCGTCGGTCGGCGACGGCGACGCCCTCGTCTCGACGACCGCCGCGTTCCAGCCGGACGTGGTCGTCACCGACGTCCGCATGCCGCCGACCCACACCGACGAAGGCCTTCGCGCGGCCCTCGAGATCCGGAAACGCTGGCCGGAGATCGGGGTCCTGGTGCTCTCGCAGTACGTCGAGAAGCGCTACGCCGCAGAGCTGATCACCGGCGACGGCGAACGCGTCGGCTATCTGCTGAAGGACCGGGTCGCCCAGGTGGGCGAATTCCTGGACGCGCTCGACAGGGTCGCCGCGGGCGGGGCCGCGTTCGATCCGGAAGTGGTCCGGCGGTTGCTCGCGCGGACCACGCACACCGATCCGCTCGCGAAGCTGACGGTCCGCGAACGCGAGGTGCTGGAGAAGATGGCACAGGGCCACACGAACGCCGGGATCGCCGGGTCGTTGTACGTGTCGCAAAGCGCGGTCGAGAAGCACGTGAACGCCATCTTCGACAAGCTCGCACTGACCGACACCGCCGGTTACAGCCGTCGCGTCCTGGCGATCCTGCGTTACCTGGGCTCCTGACCCCGGCTTGACAGGCAAGTGACGACTTGCCTATAAACGGTGTCGTGGACGGCGACCTGTTCAAGGCGATCGGCGACGCGACGCGGCGCACCATCCTGGACGAGCTGACCGAAAAGGACGGTCAGCCCCTGTTCGAGATCTGCGGCAGGCTGACCATGAAGCACGGCCTGGCGTCTTCGCGGCAGGCCATCTCGCAGCATCTCGCGATGCTCGAACAGGCGGGCCTGGTGCACACCCGGAGGCAGGGCCGCTACAAGTTCCACCACATCGACACGAGTCCGCTGCGGTCGATCGTCGAGCGGTGGCCCATCGACCGAGAGGAACCGAACCCATGATCCGGATCACCATCACCAGCGTCTTCGTCGACGACCAGGCCAAGGCGCTGGCCTTCTACACCGAGAAGCTGGGGTTCACCAAGAAGACCGACGTGCCCACCGGCGACGCCCGCTGGCTCACCGTCGTCTCCCCCGCCGATCCCGACGGCGTCGAACTGCTACTGGAACCGGACGGTCACCCCGCGGCGAAGCCGTTCAAGAAGGCACTGACCGACGACGGGATCCCCTTCACCCAGTTCGCCGTCGACGACGTGTACGCCGAGGTCGAGCGACTCAAGGGGCTGGGCGTCGAGTTCACCCAGGACGCCGTCGACATGGGCCCCGTGGTCACCGCGGTCTTCGACGACACCTGCGGCAACCTGATCCAGCTCGCCACGATGAAGTAGGCGGCGACGGCGCAAAGCGGGTCTCGGTCCACCATGAACCGAGACCCGCTTCGGCTTTCCCTACTGCTGCACCCATTCCACGAGTTCCACGGGCACGCCGTTCGGGTCGGTGACCATGAAGAGGCGCTCTCCCCACGACTCTTCCCGCAGCGGCAACGTGATCTCGACACCTGCTTCGCGCAGGCGCTTCTCCTCGGCTTCGAGGTTCTCGACCGTGAAGGCCACGATCACGCCGGCCGCGCGCACCTGCCGCAGGTTCTCCGGCAGGACCTCGATCCCCGCCCGAAGCAGGACGATGGCCACCTTCGCGGTTTCGTGCCCGAGGGAGACGAAACCCTCCGCGGCCATCTGCTCGGTGAAGCCGAAGTGCTCGGTGAAGAAACGACTGGAGGCGGCGACGTCGTCGACGGTCAGCGAAACGGTGGAGGCAAGGACGTTCATGGGCTATCCCCTTCGGTCGGCGATGAGTTCTCGGACGAGCTGATCGGTCAGTACGACCGGCGGCGCGGGACGCCGGTCGAGCGGCGCACCGGCATCGAGCGGCCAGGGAACGGCTGCTGACGGCGGTCGCTCCGGCGGACCTGGGCGCGGTTGATGCCTTCGTTGCCTTGGGGGATTCGAGCGGTCAAGGAGCCTCTTCTCTCATCTACTTGGTAGTACGGACGTAAGTTTACACCCGACCTACCGGAAGTCAAGGATATTTTTACTACGGTGGTAAACTTCGTCCATGACCAGCGCGGATGTGGGCTTACGAGAGCTCAAGAAGCAGGAGACACGACAACTGATCTCCGACAAGGCGACGCTTCTCTTCATCGAGAAGGGCTTCGAGGAGACGACGATCGCCGAGATCGCGACGGCGGCGAGGGTCGCGAAGAAGACCGTCACCAACTACTTCGCGCGCAAAGAAGACCTGGCGCTGGATCAGCACGAGGAGTTCACGAACGGGCTGGCGAACGCCGTCCGCGACCGGAAGCCGGGCGAGTCGGCGCTGGCCGCGCTTCGGCGCACCTTCTTGGACGCCCTGGCCGAGCACTCCCCGGTGATCGGCTTCACCGGAACGGCTTTCGCGACGATGGTGCTGGAGAGCCCGACGTTGACCGCACGGCTGCGTGAACTGCACGAACTACGGGAAGAAGCGCTCGCCGTGCTGCTCACGACCGAGACCGGAGCCGACACGGACGACGTCACGCCGGTCATGGCGGCCGCCGAGCTCAACGCGATCGACCGCGTCCTCTTCCGCGAGGTCCTCCGGCGCTCGCATTCCGGCGAGAGCGATGCCGAGATCGCCGAGGCGCTGACGAAGGCGGCACAGCGGGCTTTCGAACTGCTGGAACCGGCCTTCGGCGACTACGCGATCCGCGAGCAGGTCAGCGATTCCTGCCCGCCATCACCACCGCGACGATGACCGCCGCGACGAAGACGACCCCCAGGACCAGGATGAGCAGATGCCACGGCTGGATCGCGAACACGTTGTCTCCCTTCGTAAACGAACAGCCTAGTGTTTTTGTCGGTGTCGCCCGCTAGGGTCCGCTGCATGTCTGAGGGGACTTCGTTCGAAGTCATCTGTTGTGAGGGTTGGGATCCGGCCACCCTTGCTCTGGTCGGCAGGCTCGCGCCCGGTACCGCGCGGGAACGCGACGCCGCTGGTGAGCAGTACGCCGTCGCGCTGGTTCGTCCCGGCGCCGGGTCGCCGTCGGTGCTGCTGGAGATCGCCTGGGAGCACCATTTCGCCCGCTGCCGGCACATCGACGAGCAGGGCAGGCGGAGCGCTTCGTTCGAGTACCGCCTGCTCGAAGACGGTGCCTTGTTCCTCGTACGCGTCGAGCAGTGGACTTACAAAACCCCTGACCAGGAGGAATTCGACAAACAGACCGCAGGCCGCGTGGAGATGTCGTTCGGGCCCGAAGGCGAAGGCTGGATGCATCAGGCGCCCGACGGTTACGCGGGCGGCTCCAGCAGCGGCCGCGCGCACAAGCCGGTGTCCGAGCTGACCAGCCCGAAGCCCGCTTTCGGTGACTGGGAATCTCTCGCGAACTCAGGGCCGCTGACGCTGCGGATGCCCGAGGCCCCCGAAACCGATTCGCCGCTTCCCGTCGACGAGCGTCCCTGGCGCCCGTCGGTTCCTTTGCGGCCCAGCGGCATGGTGGAGATGTTCACCGCGGGCACGCGTTTCGCGTTGAGCAACGACCACGGTCTCGTGGAGATCGAACTTCAGGACGCCGGGAAGCTCCGGATGCCCAGCGGCAGGCTCGTCGCCTCGGATCCGGCCTTCCTCGACCCGGATTCCGACCACTTCACGGTCACGGTCCCGCCCGGGGAGCACCGGGTCGAGCTCGCCGTGATCCGGTTCGTCGACGAGCCCACCCACGAGCGGGTCGCCGCCGCCAAACTCGTCGTCGCCGACGTTCCGGTGGCCACCTGGGAAGTCGCCGTCTGGCCGGGTCAGAACGCGCTCTTCCTGGGAGACGGGGAGTTCTACGGCTACGGCGTCGACAGCGGGACGGGCTGTTTCGCCGACGCCGACGCTCTCCCCGAGGAGGTGGACGACGACCTCATGGAGAAGTTCGCCGAGGTGGATCCCCACGTCGACATCACCCCGGAAGGAGCCGACGGCAACATCATCGCGTTCGCCACCGGTTGGGGGGACGGGAGCTACCCGACCTGGATCGGCCGGAACGCCGACGGCACCCCGGTCTGCTTCGTCACCGACATGCTGGTGCTCAACGGCGCGCAGGCGCTCACGGCTTAGCCGAGGAGAATGACGTCATGGCCTTCACCGAGGACGAGATCGAGTACCTGCGCTCACAACCCCTGGCCCGCTTCGCGACTCTGTCCGAGGACGGCGAGCAGCCCGACGTCGTCCCGCTGGCGTTCGAGTTCGACGGGACGCATTTCTGGGTCGGTGGCGCGGGCGCGTCGGTCCTCGTGACCCGAAAGTTCCGCAACATCCAAGCAGGACAACGGAAAGTCGCCTTGGTCATCGACGACCTGGTCTCACTGGACCCGTTCGTCGCGCGCGGTGTCCGGATCTACGGCGAGGCCGCCGAGCCCGTCGAACGCACGGGGGTCTTCGGTCCGGGGATCTACGCGCGCGTCACGCCCACCGTGTCGTGGAGCTGGAACATGGCGGGCGAACCCGCGGGTGAGACGTGGTACCCGTCGAGGCACGCCGTTCACGGCGACACATAGAGGAACATGTCCCGCGCGATCCCGCCGATCTCCTGATGGGCGGGCAGCAGCCCTTCACGCCGATAGCCCGCTTTCTCGGCCGCGCGAAACGAGCCGCGGTTCCACGGCTCGATGCACAGCTCGATCCGCTCGACACCGGGGACCGTCCAAGCGAAGCCGGTGATCGCCTTGAGCGCGTCAGTCGCGATCCCGCGTCGCCGATGCCGGGGCGAGACCGAATAGCCCAGGATCCCGATGCCTTCGGACAGTTTCCGCAGCCAGAGGCCGATCGTGCCGACCGCGGTCCCGTCGGCCTCGATCACGAAGGGGAAGCCCCGTCCCTCGGCGTGACGGGTCTGCTGCCGTCGCACCCAGTCTTCGGCCTCCCGGCGGGTCGGATGCGCGGGCAGGCTGCCGATGAGCGGCACGTAGGGATCTTCGCCGAGTTCGAGGACGAGCGAAACGTCGGTTTCAGCGAATTCGCGCAGGACAACGGATCCGTGGGCCAGCGGCGTGGCGGGCCAGGGCGGCGGCTCGATCATCGGTCCATTCTTGTCGGTGGGCGGCGGTACGGTCGGGCGCATGCGGGAATTGATCGTCACGGAGAACTGCACGATCGACGGCGTGATCGAATTGGCGGGAGACTGGTTCGTCCCGGGCGACACCGATCAGTCCGACGTCATGGCCGCACTGCGCGAACAACGTGAGAACGCCGACGCGTTCCTGACCGGACGCGTCACTTTCGAGGACATGCGCGGCTACTGGCCGAAACAAACCGAAGACACGACAGGGATTTCGGCTTATCTGAACTCGGTGAGCAAGTACGTGGTCTCCGGCACTCTGACGGAGCCGGAGTGGGAGAACACGACGGTGCTCTCCGGCGAGCTTCGCTCGGAGATCGAGGGACTGAAGGCCGCCGAGGGCAAGGACATCGTGACCACCGGCAGCATTTCGCTGGTGCGCGCGCTCATCGCCGAGGGCCTCGTCGACGAGTACCGGCTGTTCGTCTATCCGGTCGTGGTCGGGGAAGGTCGCCGGCTGTTCGAGAGTGCCACCGGCGTACCGAAACTCCGCCTGGTCGAGGAGCGGGCATTCACTTCAGGGATCGTGCTGTTGCGCTACCGGACTCGGTAGGGTCGTCTTACTCCGCGTAGCGGCGGGAGTACGACGGAGGTGGCGATCATGGTCGACGCGTCGCAGTTCACGGCCGAGGTCTTCCGCCTCGCGGCGGAACGGCCCGGCGCCTCGCCGCGGCTGACCCGGGCGGCGGGCTGCGTCCGGGACGGCAAGTTCAGCTGGGAAGAAGTCGCCACCGGGGCCTGCGAGCATCCGCTCGCGCAGGCACTGTTCGCGCCGAAGGCCCAGGAGAAGCTATGGCCACAGCTGGCCGAGATCGCCGCCGAACTCGAAGCGGCACCAGAGCCGGTGGCCGCGCCCCGGCGCGCCCGTAAAGCGCCCGTGACCGACGACGACTTCAGCGACCACACCTACCTCGAAGACCTGGTCGAACCGGAGAGCCACCCGGCGTGGCCGCAGCGGCGGGGTCGCGGACGGTAAGCGCCTCAACGAACGAGAGCGGCCCCCGTGACCTGGTCACAGGGGCCGCTCTGGTGTGGCGAGTGAGGGATTCGAACCCCCGAAGGCTGTGCCGTCTGATTTACAGTCAGATCCCTTTGGCCGCTCGGGCAACTCGCCGTGGCCGGGTCTCCCCGGCCGAGACGAAAGAATACCCAATGCCGTGGCGGGCCGGTCAACCGGGTTCCGCAGGGCTAGGGTGGAAGCTCCTGACAAGCGAGTACGAGGTGTGAGAACACGTGGCGGATCCCTCTTTCGACGTGGTGAGCAAGGTCGATCGCCAGGAGGTGGACAACGCCCTGAACCAGGCCAGCAAGGAACTCGGTACGCGGTTCGACTTCCGGGGCACCGGGACCAAGATCGACTGGTCCGGCGAAGAAGCGATCGCGATCGAGTCCGAGACCGAAGAGCGCGCGCTGGCGGCGGTCGAGGTGTTCAAGGAGAAGCTGATCAAGCGCGGTATCTCCCTGAAGGCGTTCGAGGCGGACGAGCCGGCGCTGTCCGGCAAGATCTACAAGGTGGGCGGCAAGATCCTGCAGGGGATCGCGTCGGACAAGGCGAAGCAGATCGCCAAGTTCATCCGTGACGAGGGCCCCAAGGGGGTCCAGGCGCAGATCCAGGGCGACCAGCTGCGGGTGTCCGGCAAGAAGAAGGACCAGCTGCAGGACGTGATCGCCTTGCTGAAGGGCAAGGACTTCGAGATCGCGCTGCAGTTCACGAACTACCGGTGATCCAGGCGAGGAAGGCCACCTTCGAGACCCTCGAAGGTGGCCTTCGTCATAGCTAGGACGCGGTGACCGTCCAGGTCCCGTCGCCTTCTACCGAGAGATAGGCCGGGCCGGACACGGGCACGTCGCCCTTGTAGTCGCCGAGCTGGTTCACGGGAAGGTCCGAGTAGTCGCCGCTATGCACCCACACCGCGGTACGGCCGCTGTTCTTGGTGACGACGGCGACCGACGAGACGGCGTCGGGCACCCGGAAAACCGCTTCACTCTTGCCCGAGAGGGGCTTGCCCGGTTCGAGCACCGGCAGGCCGCTTTCGTCGGTGATGGTCAGCGTCCAGGCGGCGTTGGCCTTGATGGTGAACGTCTTCGCCTGGTGGCCCGGCATGTCGTTGATCCACTGCGTGCCCTTGTACGGGCCGACGTCGTTGACGATCAACTCGTTCTCGGTGTTGACCGCGACGTGCCCTGAGCACTTCGGACAGTCGAAGGTCACGAAGCCGAGGCGCATCGGCCAGGTCATCGGGACCGACGCGCTCCCCTTGCCCGAGTGCTTCTCCTCCGGCTGCGGGCCGGGTCGCGGGGTGGTGCTGGACGTCGGCGGCGGCTTGGGGGTCGCCGAGGGTGAGCGCAGTTCGTCCGGGGCGGCGGCGTGCGAAACGACGCGGCCCAGGTTCGGCGGCGCGCAGGCCACCAGGCCGACGGTCAGCAGCACGGCGGCCGACGCCGCGGACAAGCGCCTGATCACGGACTCCCCCTAGTTGTTCGGTCATGGGATCTTCGCCGACCGATCGCCCAGCGTTACCGGACCACCCGGCCGAGCGATTCAGGCCACCCGGGCGTGGGTTTCTGCCGCAACGCCTTCGCGGGAGTCCGAAATGGACAAATGTCCGTGTTGTAATCCGGCGATCGCGTTCAAGGAAGGTCTCGATGAAGCGCCGTTTCAGCTCCGCACTCGCCCTCGCGCTGTCACTCACCGTGATCGCGTCCCTGTTCACGTCCGCGCAGGCCGCGGACCGGCAACAGCTCGTGCCCGGCTATGGCTCCTACGCCCGGCTCATCCGCCTGGAGCATTCCGCGATCGGCAAAGGCCGCATCCTCGCTTCGCTGACCAGCGAAGACGGCAGCGGCAAGTTCACGCCGATCATGGAGAGCACCGACGAGGGCGAGACCTTCCACAAGATCGGCGAGATCCGCGACCGTGACGGCCGCTACGGCATGTGCTGCGGGACGCTGTACGAACTGCCGCAGCGGGTCGGCAGGCTTCGCGCGGGCACCCTGCTGTGGGCCGCGAGCTACCGGCAGGACGCCGGTCCGCAGCGGCGGATCGGCATCAAGATCTGGTACAGCCGCGACGCCGGCCGCAGCTGGTCCTTCCTGTCCGAAGCCGCCCGTTCGCACAACCACGACGGCATCTGGGAGCCCGAGTTCGTCGTCGACGCGGGCGGCACGCTGTGGCTGCACTACGCCGACGAGACCGAGGCGCCGCAGTTCGCGCAGGTGATGAACCGGGTCGCGTCCACCGACGGGGTGAACTGGGGCACCAAGCAGCGCACCATGGCCATCCCTCCTCATCGGGTGCGGCCGGGGATGCCGATCATCCGCCGCCTCCCCGACGGCCGGTACTACCTGGCCTACGAGATCTGCAACTACGGCGACCGGTACTGCGACCCGTACTTCAAGATCTCCTCGGACGGCGCCAACTGGGGCGATCCGCTCGATCCCGGCACCCGCGTCACCACCGCCAGCGGCAACTACTTCCAGCACGCCCAGACGATCACGCTGTTCCCCGGCGGCCCGAACGGGGTGCGGCTGGTGATGGTCGGGCAGATCTACACCGACGCCGCCGGCGTCCCGCAGGACAAGAACGGCCAGGTCCTGCTCGCGAACGACAACTTCGGCGCCGGGAACTGGTACGAACTGCCCGCGCCGGTGCACGTCGTGGGCATCCACAACAACTTCTGCCCCAACTACAGCTCGACACTGCTGCCGGTCGACGGCGGCAAGAACGTGTTGCAGATCTCCACCGAGTACAACCTGGGCTGCAAGGCCTATTTCGCGAAGGGCCCGGCGTTCTGACCCACCCGGTAGTGTGAGTCGTCGAGAGGACGGCTACGGGAGTGGGGGCTGCGCATGAAGGGCATCGTGCTGGCCGGGGGCAGTGGGACGCGTCTGCATCCCATCACCCAGGCGATCTCGAAACAGCTGCTGCCGGTCTACGACAAACCGATGATCTACTACCCGATCTCGGTGCTGATGTTCGCCGGGATCCGCGAGATCCTGATCATCTCGACGCCCGTAGACCTGCCGCATTTCCGGCGGCTGCTCGGCGACGGGAGCCAGTTCGGGCTCAGCTTCAGCTACGCCGAGCAGGCCGCCCCCAACGGGCTGGCCGAGGCGTTCGTCATCGGCGCGGACTTCGTCGGCGATGACGACGTCGCGCTCGTGCTCGGCGACAACATCTTCTACGGCCAGGGGTTCTCCAGCAGGCTCCAGGCCGCCGCGACGGCGCTCGACGGCTGCGTGCTGTTCGGCTACCCGGTCAAGGATCCGCAGCGCTACGGCGTCGGCGAGATCGACGCCGACGGCAAGCTCCTCTCGATCGAGGAGAAACCCGAGAAGCCGAAGTCGAACAAGGCCATCACCGGCCTGTACTTCTACGACAACCAGGTCGTCGAGATCGCCCGTGACCTCAAGCCCTCGCCGCGCGGGGAACTGGAGATCACGGACGTCAACCTCGCCTACCTGCGGCAGGACCGCGCGACCCTGGTCGATCTCGGCCGCGGGTTCGCCTGGCTCGACACCGGCACGCACGACTCGCTGCTGGAAGCGGGCCAGTTCGTGCAGGTCCTCGAACACCGGACGGGCGTCCGGATCGCCTGTCTCGAGGAGGTCGCGCTGCGGATGGGCTTCATCGACGCGGACCAGTGCTTCGCGCTCGGCGCGAAGCTGGCGAAGTCCGGCTACGGCGAATATCTGATGAACGTCGCGCGCACCCAGGGTGCTAGCGGCTGAACAGGTGCTCGCGCAGGGTGTCCCCGGTGTAGTCGGTCCGGAAGACACCCCGCTCCTGGAGATGCGGGACGACGTCGTCGACGAAGGCGTCCAGGCCGCCCGGGGTCAGGTGCGGGACCAGCACGAAGCCGTCCGCGGCGTCGCTCTGGACGTACTCGTTGACCGATTCCGCGACCTGCCGGGCGGTGCCGACGAACTGCTGGCGCGCGGTCGCCTCGATGACGAGCTCACGGATCGAGAGTTTCTTCTCCTCCGCGATCGCCCGCCATTTCGCGGCCACGGCCAGCGGATCCTTCTCGTGCCGGACGCGTCCCCAGGTCAGCGGTTCGGCGTCGGGGTCCGGGTCGATCTCGGGCAGCGGGCCGTCGGCGTCGTAGGCGGAGAGGTCGCGGCTCCAGACCTGTTCGAGGAACTGGATCGCGGTGGCCGGGCGGACCTGCTGGTAGCGGATCTCCCGTGCGTACTCGTGCGCGTCCTCCTCGGTGTCGCCGAGGACGAAGGTCGCGGCGGGCATGATCAGCAGCTCGCCGGGCTCGCGGCCGTGGGCGGGGAGGCGGCGTTTGACGTCGGCGAAGAACTCCTTGCCGCTTTCCAGTGAACCGTGCCGGCTGAAGATGACGTCGGCGGTCTTGGCCGCGAATTCCCGGCCTTCGTCGGAGTCCCCGGCCTGGATGACGATCGGCTGTCCCTGCGGCGTCCTCGGGACGGTGAACTCGCCGCGGATGTCGAACTGCGGTCCACTGTGGACGAAGCGGCCGATGTCGCGCGCGAAGACGCCGTTCTCCTTGTCCCCCACCAGCGCGCCGGGTGCCCAGCTGTCCCAGAGTTCGCGCACGGTGGCGAGGAATTCCTCGGCACGACGGTAGCGGTCCTCGCGTTTCAGGAAGCCGCCGCGCCGGAAGTTCTGCCCCGTCCACGAGTCCGGCGAGGTGACGACGTTCCACGCGGCGCGGCCGCCGGAGAGGTGGTCGATGCTCGCGACCTGCCGGGCGACCTCGTACGGCTCGTTGAAGGTCGACGACAGCGTGCCCGCGAGGCCGAGGCGGGTGGTGACCGCGGAGAGCGCGGCCAGCACGGTGGTGGTGTTCGGCCTGCCGACGACGTCGGAGTCGAGGATCTTGCCCGCGTGCTCGCGCAGGCGCAGGCCCTCGGCGAGGAAGAGGAAGTCGAACTTGCCCCGCTCGGCGGTGCGCGCGAGGTGCTCGAAGGAGGAAAAGTCGATTTGGCTACCCGAGCGCGGGTCGCTCCACACGGTCGTGTTGTTGACGCCGGGGAAGTGCGCGGCGAGTTTGACCTGCTTGGGCATCTGTCACGCCTCCGCGTACTGGTTGGCGGCGACCCCGAGGCCGAGGTGGTCGCGCAGGGTGGTGCCGGTGTAGGCCTGCCGGAACGCGCCCGCGGCCTGGAGCGCGGGGACGGTCTCGGCGGTGAAGAGCGCCAGGTCGTCGGGCAGGACCGCGGGCCGGAGGTGGAAACCGTCGAGGCCGGCCGACGCCGCGATGCGGGGCAGTTCGGTGGCGAGGTCGGCGGGAGTGCCGGTGAAGCTCAGGCCCGGCGGGAAGGGCGCGTGGGCCTCCAGCGCGCGGCGGCGGTCGATGGCCGCCTGCTCGGTTTCGGCGAGCACGATCGAGAGACCGGCCAGGAGTTTGGCGTCCGGGAAACGCTCGCGGGCGTCGCGGACCTCGTCGATCAGGACGACGTCGGCGCCGCGCGCGTAGGGCGAGTCGCCGTAGACCGCGACGACGGGGTGGCCCTGCGGCGGGCGTGGCGTGATCGAAGGTCCCTTGATGTCGAAGAAGCGGCCTTCGAACTCGACGTAGTGCAGTTTCTCGCGGTCGATGAAGCGGCCGGTCGGCTCGTCGCGGATGATCGCTCCGTCCTCCCAGCTGTCCCAGAGGCGCGCGATGACGTCGACGACCTCGGCGTTCTCCGCTTCGGCGTCCACCTCGGACGGCAGCGTGCGCCTGCCGAAGTGCGCGACCTCGGCTTCGGTGCGCGAAGGGACCGCGAGGACGCCTGCGCGGCCTCTGCTCGCGAAGTCGAGCGAAGCGACGGCCGTCGAGATGTGGAACGGCTCGGTGTGGGTGGTGGTGACCGTCGGGACGAGGCCGATTCCGCTGGTCACGGAGGCTATCGCGGCGAAGGTCAGCAGGGCGTCGAGCCTGCCTCGGACGACCTCCTCGCCGCCGGGTTGGAGCGCGAGAGTGTCGTCGAGGGTGACGAAGTCGAGCGAAGCCGCTTCGGCGAGCTTCGCGTGGGCTAGGTAGTGGGCGGCGGTGAACAAGGCGGCCGGGCGGACGTCGGACACCCGCCAGGCGGCCGGGTGCTGCCCGGCCCCGTCGAGCGCGACCCCGAGGTGCAACTGCTGTGCGGAACCCATGCCCGGGGAACCCGCAGGTCCGCCGCCCGATTCCCCCTCCCACTACCTGGGACGTCGCGTTTAGCCCGCTAAACGCGATCTGGGGCGGGGCTGGCGTCGTGGATGTCAGGAAAGGGTCTTTCATGACGTTTTTCGTCCTGAACGACCCTTTCCTGACGTTTCGAGGCATGGGCGGCCGCGACCCTCGTTTAGCCCGCTAAACGCGATCTGGAGGCCGGGGGGAAGGAGCGCGCGACCTGTGTTTAGCGGGCTAAACGCGATCCGGGACGGAGGGCGAGGGTGGGGTCAGAAGGGGCGGCGGGCCATTTCTTCCAGGCGGCGGATGCGTTCGGCCATGGGCGGGTGGGTCGAGAAGAGTTTCGTGAGGCCCTCGCCCGGCCGGAAGGGGTTCGCGATCATCAGGTGCGACTGCGAGACCAGCTTCGGCTCAGGAACGAGCGGGGCCGCGCGCGTCCCCTGGTCGAGTTTCCGCAGCGCCGAAGCGAGGCCGAGCGGATCACCGGTGAGTTCCGCGCCCGACGCGTCGGCCTGGTACTCCCGCGAGCGGCTCACCCCGAGCTTCACGACGGCGGCCGCGATCGGCCCGATCAGCACCAGGAGCAGCGCGACCAGCGGGCTGTCGCCGTCCTCGCGGTCGCCGCCGCCGAAGACGCTCGCGAACATCGCGATGTTGGCGATCACGCTGATCACGCTCGCCAGCGCGCCCGCGACGCACGAGATGAGGATGTCGCGGTTGTAGACATGGGACAGTTCGTGCCCGAGCACCGCCCGCAGCTCGCGCTCGTCGAGCAGGTCGAGGATGCCGGTGGTGCAGCACACCGCGGCGTGCCGGGGGCTGCGGCCGGTCGCGAAGGCGTTCGGGGCCTGCGTGGGGCTGATGTAGAGCCTCGGCATCGGCTGCCGCGCCGTGGTCGCCAGCTCCCGCACGATCCGGTACATCGCCGGCTGCTCGGCCTCGGAAACCGCCCGGGCGCGCATGGCCCGCAGGGCCAGCTTGTCGGAGTTGAAATAGGCGTACGCGTTGACGCCGAGCGCCACCACCAGGCCGATGAGCAGCGCTCCCCGGCCGAAGAACCCGCTGATCCCGACGATGAGCGCGGACAGCACGCCGAGCAGGACGACGGTCTTCAGTCCGTTCTGGTGTTTGTGCACGGCGTCCTGCTCCTTTCTTTCTCCAGTGAGGGGTTACTCATCGGAAACAACGCTTTCGGGGGACGCGAAGTTCCTTCGCCCGCTCGGATCGCGGGTTATCGTCGAACCCCGGAACGTTCATGGGGAGGCGCCCGTGCGAGGACCCGAACTGAGCCGCCGAGCCCTGCTCACGCTGGCCGCGGCCGGTGCTTCCGCGGTCGCCTTCGCGCCGGCGGCCAGAGCCGAGAAGGTGCTCGTCGTCGAGGTCGGGGGCGCCCCGGAGGCGGTCGCGGTGAATTCCGTCACCGGCTTCGCCTACGTCTCGGACCCGGCCACCGGAACGGTCGTCGTCCTCGACTCGCGGAGCGGCACGGTCGGCGACGTGATCCCGGTCGGCGGCGAACCCGCCGGGCTGGCCGTGGACACCGTGACCAACCGGGTCTACGTCGCCAACCCGCCGGGCGGGACCGTCCTCGTCATCGACGGGCTGGTCAACGAGGTCGTCAGCGTGGTGCCCGCCGGTCCGGGCGCGTCCGATGTCGACGTCGACGAGCAGGCGAACCGCGCCTACGCGGTGAGCGACCTCACCGGGACGCTCGCGGTCATCGACGGCGTCGGCTGCCGCATGCTGAACCTGCTCCCCGGCCCCACGCGGTCGTTGGCGTCGACGGCGGTCGACAGCGGGCGCAAGCTCGCCTACTGCACCAGCCCGGACACGAACTCGCTGGAGGTCTACGACATCGGCGCGGGCAAGTTCACCGGCGGGATCCCGGTCGGACAGTCCCCGACCGGGGTCGCCGTGCACCGCCCGTCCGGGACGGTGTTCGTCGCGAATTCGGCGATCCATCATCTGTCCGTCGTGGACGGCGCCGCGCGCAAGGAGAAGGCGACCGTGCTGCTGCGCTCGGAATCGTCGGCGGTCGCGGTCCACGAAGGATCGAACACCGTCTACGCCAACGGAGGACCCAACGGGGTCGCCAGGATCGACGGCGTCACGAGCCTGCTCACCGGCGACCTGTCACTCGGCGTGAACCCCGGCGCGATCGCGATCGACCAGCGCACCAGAACGGTGTACGTGACGGATCCCTTGCGCGGCAGGGTTTCCTTGATCAGGGATTTCTGAGTTCCCACGTGGAGTAACTCCGGGTATACCGTCGATGGCATGAAACTCGGTTTGCAGATCCCGGACCTCACGTGGCCGAAGGGCGCGAGCTCGCTGGGCGCCGATCTGGCGGCCGTCGCCAGGAAAGCCGACGAAGCCGGCTTCGACTCCGTCGCCCTGATGGACCACTTCTTCCAGATCTCGGTCGTCGGCCCGCCCGAGAACGACATGATCGAGGCCTACACGGCGCTCGGCTTCCTCGCCGCGCACACCGAACGCGCGAAACTGCTCACCGTCGTCACCGGGGTGCACTATCGCGAACCCGGCCTGCTGGCGAAGGCCATCACGACCCTCGACGTCCTTTCCGGCGGCCGCGCCATTCTCGGTATCGGCGCGGGCTGGAACGAAGAGGAATCGCGCGGGCTCGGCTTCCCGTTCCCGTCCACCGCCGAGCGTTTCGAGCGGCTGGAAGAGACGCTGCGGTACATCAGGCAGATGTGGAGTGACGACGACGGTCCCTTCCAGGGCAAGCACTATCAGGCCGACAGGCTGATGAACGTGCCGCAGGCGCTGTCGAAGCCGCATCCGCCGATCATGATCGGGGGCAGCGGTGAGAAGAAGACGCTGCGGTTCGTCGCGAAGTACGGCGACATGTGCAATCTCTTCGACGGACCGGACCTCGAGCGCAAACTCGACGTGCTCAAGCAGCACTGCGAAAACGAGGGCCGCGACTACGCCGAGATCACCAAGACCGTCTATCACACCTTCGACATCGGGCCGAAGGGCGAGAAGACCGGCGAGTTGAACGACGCGCTCGGCAAGCTCGCGGAACTCGGCGTCGACGTCGCGATCGGGTCCATTCCCGGGCTCCCCGACCTCGACCTCGTCGAGAAGATCGGCGCGGAAGTCATCCCGGTCGCGGAAAAGCTCTGACCGGCGCTCGCCCACCGCGGGCGTCCGCGGGCATGATGGCGGGGTGAGCGAGTACGTACCGCGCGGCGGGCTGCAACCGGACGTGTCGGCCGTGGCCGCCGTGCTGGCACACCACGACGTCGAAGGCCCGGACGGGAAACCGCCGAGCGAGGCGCTGGTGTTCGCCGTGTCCGGCGGGATCGGGGCGGGCTACATCCTCTGGGATTTCGCGCACGAGTCGACGTCGACGATCGTGTTCGGTTTCCGCGCGCGCTGGCACTATCCGCGGGAATGGCTGAAGTCCACAGTGGACCGTCTCGGGCTCGGCGCCGACATCCACACCACCGGCGGCAAACGCGCGGCCGCGAAACGGCTCACCGCCGACCTCGAAGCCGGGCGACCGGTGATCGTCCTCCCCGACCGCGAGTCGCTCGGCTACTGGCACCTGCCGCCGGCGATGTCCGGCGGTGGCGGCCACTTCGTCGTCGCGTACGGCGAAGAAGACGGCCGTGTGCTCGTCGACGACCGGAACCTCGCTCCGCTGACGGTCGACCGGAAGACGTTCGACGCCGCGCGCGGCCGGGTCGGCTCGTACAAGAACCTCCTGGCGACGATCACGCCCGGCGAGGTCCCGGACTGGCGGGCGGCCGTGCACGACGGGCTGGCCGACTGCGCGCGGAACCTCTCCGAGCCGTCGAAGTCGTTTTCGCTGCCCGCCTGGGGACGCTGGGCGAAGGCGATGACCGACGAACGCGACCCGAAGGGCTGGCCGCGCGCGTTCGCCGAGCGGCGCGGTCTCGTCGGAGCGCTGTTCGACGTCTGGGAGAGCGTCACCCCGGCCGGGATGGAAGGCGGGCACCTGCGCGGGCTGTTCGCCGACGCGCTCACCGAGGCCTCCGGTCTGCTCGAACTCCCGGAGCTGGCCGAACAGGCCTCGACATGGCGCGGGATCGCCGAACGCTGGGCCGAACTGGCCGAGGCCGCCGTCCCGGCGTCGGCGGCGGAGTTCGGGTGGATGCGCGGGCTGGTCAGCGCGGTCTCGGCGGGTGTCCGCGAAGGCGACGCGGGGCAGGACGCGGCCGCGGAGGCCGGCGCGGAGCTGTGGAAACTGCGTGCGCACTACGACGACGAAACGCCGTTCACCGACGTCGAGGCCCGCGACCTCTTCGCCGCGATGGGCACGATGATCCGGGACCTCCACACCGCCGAGACCGCCGCGATCCGCGAGCTTTCCGAAACCCTGATGGAGTGAACCGGGCCGGTGTCGGCGGCGCCGTGCGGCGGGAACACCGCGCGATCGTTGAAGATCCACACCGTGCACGCACATCCGCTGGGGACGACCAGTGCGAATCCCGCCTCCGAAATCCATCTCTACCGTCATCGCCTGCGGGTCACCGACCTGGACTACCTCGGTCACGTCGGGAACGTGCGGCTGCTGGACTACTTCCAGGAAGCGCAGGTCGCGATGCTCGACCCGCGGCGTGACCGGGTCTTCCGGACGAAGGGGCCGACCTATCTGATCGCGAAGCACAACGTCAGCTACGTGCGGCGGCTGACGTTCCGCGACAACCCGGTCGAGGTGGAGACCGTGGTGGGACGAATCGGGACCTGCGACATCGTGGTGAACAGCAGACTTCGCGACGAGAAGGTCGTCTACGCGCGCTGCCGCACCATCTGGGTCGCGTGCACCTTGCCCGACGGCGGCACGCGGCGCCTCGACGAGGAGGAACGCGAGCGGCTGGCGCGGTTCAGCGGGACGATCGACGAGATCCCCGCCGCCCGCTGAACGAGTTTTTAACCGTTTATGCTCCATTTCCCGCAGCGCCGGAAAAGCGCTGGGCCGTTCAGCGGCTGATCATCGGGCATTTCGGTCGGTACCTTCGGAAGACTCTCTCCCCTGCAGAGCTCCCCGGAGGTATTTCATGCCACGGTCGAAGTCTGTCCGCTTCCTCGCGCCCTTGGTCGGCGCGATGCTCCTGACCAGTGGGGTGGCCGCGGCCGCCCCGACCCCCGAAGACCCCCAGTTCATCCGCCTGGCCAGCAGGACCTTCGACCCGCTCACCCAGCGCGCGGCGGCGAGCCAGGACTGGAAGGGCGCCTACCTGCTCCAGGTCCGGAACACGCTGACCGACGCGCAGCGGGGACAATTGCGCGGGCTCGGCGTGCGAATCGGGACCTACATTCCCGATTTCGCGTACGTGGTCAGGTTCAAGCCCGAGAACCGCGAATCGATCGCGAAATTGACTTTCGTCCGCTGGCTCGGCGAATACCGGCCGGATGACAAGACGGAAATCTCGATGGCCGGGACGGGCAGCTATCTGGTGACGCTGGTCGAGCCGGACGCGCGGGACCAGCGCGCGGTGGCCGAGCGGATCCTGCGGCTCGGCGGCGGTATCGAGGCGATCTCGCAGAGCGGTCAGCACCTCGTCGCCACGCTCGGCTCCGGCCAGGTCGCGACCGTGGCGCAGGGCGCCGAGGTGCTCGCGGTCGGCGCGATCACCGCACCCGGGACCGACATGGCCAACGCCAGGGAGAGCGGGGGCGCGAACTACATCGAGAGTGTCGGCGGCTACCGCGGCCAGGGCGTGCGCGGCGAGGTCATGGACGGCGGGCTGCGCGCCACGCACCAGGAGTTCAAGGCGCGGCCGACCGTGCTGCACGGCTCGAACTCGACCGACACCAGCCACGGCACCGCGACGTACGGGGAGATCTTCGCGTCCGGCGTGAGCGCCCCGCAGCGTGGCCTGCTGCCCGAGGGCCAGGGCATCTTCGCCACCTACAACAAACCGGACCGCTACGCGCACACGAAGGAACTCGTCGACCCGGCAGGCAAGTACCGCGCGGTGTTCCAGAGCAACAGCTGGGGCGGCGGGCTGACGACGTCGTACACCTCGGTGTCGGCCGAGCTCGACAAGATCGTCTTCGACCTCGACCTGCTGATCTGCCAGTCGCAGAGCAACGCCGGGACCCAGCAGTCGCGGCCGCAGGCCTGGTCGAAGAACGTGCTTTCGGTCGGCGGGCAGTACCACTACAACACGCTGAGCCGCACCGACGACAAGTGGAACCGCGGCGCCAGCATCGGCCCGGCCTCCGACGGCCGGATCAAACCGGAACTGTCGAACTACTACGACAAGATCGACACCACGTCGTCCGGCAGTGACACCTCGTACACGACGTCGTTCGGCGGCACGAGCGGCGCGACCCCGATCACCTGCGGAAACGCCGGTCTGCTGTTCCAGATGTGGGCCGACGGTGTGTTCGACGGCGGCCCCGGCAAGGGGCGCGACGTCTTCACGAGCCGCCCGCACGCCGCGACCGCGAAGGCGCTGCTGGTCAACGGGGCCGACCAGTTCGCGTTCAGCGGCACCTCGCACGACATGACCCGCACGCATCAGGGCTGGGGCACCGCGAACGTGCGGTACCTGCACGAACAGGCCAAGGCGAACGGGTGGAAGCTGCCGGTGCTGGTCAACGAGACGGATCTGCTGAGCACCGGGCAGTCCAAGAAGTACACGGTCGCGGTGAACGGCACGAAGCAGTTCAAGGCGACGCTGGCCTACACCGACCCGGCAGGCTCGCCGAGCGCGTCGGCCGCCAGGGTCAACGACCTGACCCTGAAGGTGACCGCGCCGAACGGGACCGTCTACTACGGCAACAACGGGCTGAACGCGGGCAACTTCTCGACCGCGGGCGGCTCGCCGAACACCCTCGACACGGTGGAGAACGTCATCCTCGAAAAGCCCGCCGCCGGGACTTGGACGGTGGAGGTCGTGGCGACGCAGGTCAACGCCGACGGACATCCGGAAACGCCGGCGACCGACGCGGACTACGCCTTGGTGGTTTCTTGACGATGTGAGCGGCGCCACTGGCCACTTCGCGTTTGGCCCGCTGAACGCGAAGTGGCCGGGTTCCGTGAATGCGGGATCGCGTTTAGCGGGCTAAACGCGAAGTGAGGGGCTTGGAATCACCCACGGTCACGGGGTTCCGGCATTGCCCGCGCCCGGATGGCCGAGACAGGTGCGCCGATGGACGAGACGCCAGGTTTCGGTTGTGAGACGGAAGCGTGAGACCCCGGAATGGCCTGTAACGAGGTGGCCCGAGGTGCCGACGTCTGGGATACGTGACGCGAGCCAAGGAGCCTCTCGATGACCACCTGCCGACTCTGCGGATCGGCCCATCTCGCCAGCGTCGTCGACCTCGGGGCGACGCCGCCGTGCGAACGTTTCCTGACCGCGGAACAGCTCGCGGAACCGGAGCAGACCTATCCTCTGCACCTGCGGGTCTGCACCGAATGCTGGCTCGCCCAGATCCCACCGCTGATCACCCCGGAAGAGACTTTCACCGAATACGCGTACTTCTCGTCGTATTCCGCCTCTTGGGTCGACCACGCCAAGACCTTCGTCGACGGCGCCGTCGAACGACTCGGGCTCGACGAGTCCTCGTTCGTCGTCGAAGTCGCCAGCAATGACGGCTATCTGCTCAAACATGTTGTGGCGCAGCAGATCCGCTGTCTTGGCGTGGAACCTTCGGTGAACGTGGGCCAAGCCGCGCGTGACGCCGGGGTGCCGACGAAGACCGCCTTCCTCAGTCCCGAAAGCGGGCGCGACGTCCGCGAGGAGCACGGTCCCGCCGACCTCGTCGTGGCGAACAACGTTTACGCACACATTCCGGACATCATCGGCTTCACGCACGGGCTCCGCGCCCTCGTCGCCGATGACGGCTGGGTCAGCATCGAGGTCCAGCACCTGCTGACGCTGATCCAGGAGAACCAGTACGACACCATTTATCACGAGCACTTCCAGTACTACACGGTGGAATCCGCGCGCCGGGCCCTTTCGCGCGGCGGATTGTCCGTTGTGGACGTCGAACTGCTGCCCACCCACGGCGGATCCATCCGGCTGTGGGCGCGCCCGGACGCCGTCGCCGGCGAGCCGAGCGAGCGGATGATGCGGGTCCTCGACGCCGAGAAGGCCGCCGGGCTGCACGAAATGTCCGGCTACACCGAATTCGCCGAGCGGGTCACCAAGGTCCGGCTCGATCTGAACAAGTTCCTCACCGACGCGGCGCTCGAAGGCAAGACCGTCGTCGGCTACGGCGCCCCGGGCAAGGGCAACACGCTGCTGAACCACTGCGGCATCCGCCCGGACGTGCTGCGGTACACCGTCGACCGCAACCCGTACAAGCACGGCCGGTTCACCCCCGGCACCCGCATCCCGATCCTCCCGCCGGAGCGCATCGAAGCGGACCGGCCCGATTACGTGCTCGTCCTTCCGTGGAACCTCCGGAAGGAACTGACCGCCCAATTGTCCTTTGCCGGCGATTGGGGCGGGAAACTGGTCTTCCCCATCCCGCACCTGGAAATCGTCGAGGTGAAGTCGTGAAGGTAGTCCTCTTCTGCGGCGGCTACGGCATGCGGATGCGCAACGGTGACGCGTCCGACGTGCCGAAGCCGATGGCCATGGTCGGCCCCAGACCGCTGATCTGGCACGTGATGCGCTACTACGCGCATTTCGGCCACACCGAGTTCGTGCTCTGTCTCGGTTACGGCGCGCACCACATCAAGGAATTCTTCCTCAATTACCAGGAGACCGTCTCCAACGATTTCGTCCTGCGCAACGGCAAGGCGGAACTGCTGTCGACCGACATCGCGGACTGGTCGATCTCCTTCGTGCAGACCGGCCTCGAATCGGCCATCGGCGAGCGGCTGCGCCGGGTGCGCCCGTATCTCGAAGGCGACGAGATGTTCCTCGCCAACTACGCCGACGTCCTCACCGACGCCCCGCTCCCGGAAATGATCGAGCGGTTCAAGGAATCCGACGCCGGCGCGTCGATGATGGTCGTGCCGCCGCAGTCGTCGTTCCACTGCGTCGAGATGAACGAGGACGGCCGGATCGGCGCGCTGACCCCGGTCAGCGAGATGCCGCTGTGGGAGAACGGCGGGTACTTCGTGCTGCGCCAGGAGGTCTTCGACCACATCCCCGAGGGCGGCGACCTGGTGGCCGACGGCTGCGGCGAGCTCGCCAAGCGCGGCAAGCTGCTCGCGTACCCGTACCGCGGGTTCTGGAAGCCGACCGACACCGTCAAGGAACGCGTCCAGCTCGACGACGCGTACGCGCACGGAGACCGCCCCTGGGCGCGGTGGGAACGCGAACCCGCGCCGGCGGTCACGGCGTGATCGGACTCGGCACCGGCGGGATCGAGCGGATCGTCGCGCTCGGCGCGCATTGTGACGACATCGCCATCGGGGCGGGCGGCACACTGCTGACGATCTGCGCCGGCAACCCGGGGGTCCGGGTCGACGCGCTCGTCCTGTCCGGCGGCGGCACCGAGCGGGAGGCCGAGGAGCGCGCCGCGCTCGCGGCCTTCTGCCCGGGCGCCGACGTCGAGGTCACCGTGCTGAAACTGCCCGACGGCCGGTTCCCCTCGCATTGGGAAGAGGCCAAGAACGGGCTGGAGGACCTGCGCCGCCGCACGGATCCGGATCTCGTCCTCTCGCCGCGCACGGCCGACGCGCATCAGGACCACCGCGGCCTGGCGACGCTGGTGCCGACGGTGTTCCGCACCCATCTCCAGCTGGAGTACGAGATCGCCAAATGGGACGGCGACCTCGGCAAACCCACCGCGTACGTCCCGCTCTCCCCGGACCGCGCCGAGGAGAAGGTCCGGCTGCTGCAGGAGCATTACGCCTCGCAGCGGCACCGGCCCTGGTACGACCGGGAAGCCTTCCTCGGCCTCGCCCGCATTCGCGGCATCGAATGCGGGCAGCGTTATGCCGAGGCCTTCGACCTCAAGAAACTGACGCTCGACCTCACTGCGAAAGGCTGAAAGTCATGCGTGTGCTGCTGACCGGGCACAAGGGCTACCTGGGCACGGTGATGGCCCCGGTGCTGGCCGCCGAAGGCCACGAGGTGGTCGGCCTCGACTCCGGTCTCTACGACACCTGCGTGCTGGGCCCCGCGCCCCAGGATCCCGAAGGCTTCGAGGTCGACCTTCGTGACGTCACGGCCGAGCACGTGGCCGGCGTGGACGCCGTGATCCACCTCGGCGCGCTGTCCAACGACCCGCTCGGTTCGCTGGCGCCGGAGCTGACCTACGACATCAACCACCACGCGTCGGTCAAGCTGGCCAAGCTGGCGAAGGACGCCGGGGTCAAGCGGTACCTCTACGCCTCGACGTGCTCGGTCTACGGCGCTTCGGGCGGCGACGGCCTGGTCGACGAGGACGCGCCGCTGCGCCCGGTGACGCCGTACGCCGAGTCGAAGGTGCGGGTGGAGGACGACGTCCAGGAGCTCGCGGACGGCGACTTCAGCCCGGTGTACATGCGCAACGCCACCGCGTTCGGGTTCTCGCCGCGGCTGCGCGGCGACATCGTGCTGAACAACCTGACCGCGCACGCGTTCCTCTCCGGCGAGGTCCTGGTGCTCTCCGACGGCACGCCGTGGCGGCCGCTGGTGCACGCCAAGGACATCGCGCGTGCCTTCGCGGCGGCCCTGGTGGCGCCCAAGGAAGCCGTGCACGGCAAGGCGTTCAACATCGGCACCGAACGCAACAACGTGACCGTCGCCGAGATCGCCGAAGAGGTCGTCGAGGCCGTTCCCGGCTCGACGCTGCGGATCACCGGCGAGGCGGGCGCGGACCCGCGGTCCTACCGGGTCGACTTCTCCCGGTTCCGCGCGGCGATCCCGGGCTTCGACTGCGACTGGTCGGTCAAGGACGGCGCGCTCGAACTGATCGACGCCTACAAGACCCACGGCCTCACCGAACACGGCTTCCAGCGCCTGTTCACCCGGCTGGCCCGGCTGCAGGACCGCACCGCCGCCGGCGAACTCGACGACACCCTCCGGCGTCGCTGATGTCGTACCGGGACCTGGACACGAGCGCCGGCCTGCGTGAGCTGGTCGAGCGCCTGTATCCGCTGTGCCGCAGCATCACCGGCGACGGCGTCCGCCGCACGCTGGAGATCGTCGGCGAGCACATCCCGCTGGAGATCCACGAGGTCCCCACCGGCACCCAGGTATTGGACTGGACGGTGCCGCAGGAGTGGAACATCCGCGACGCGTACATCAAGGACGCTTCCGGCCGCCGCGTGGTCGACTTTCAGGAGTCGAATCTGCACGTCGTCGGCTACAGCGTCCCGGTGTCGCGGAAGATGCCACTCTCCGAGCTGCGGGAACACCTCCACACCCTGCCCGACCAGCCGTCCTGGGTGCCGTACCGGACCAGCTACTACTCGCCGACCTGGGGTTTCTGCCTGGCACAGGAAACCCTCGACGCGATGCCGGACGGCGAGTACGAGGTCTGCATCGACTCGACACTGGCCGACGGGAGCCTCACCTACGCGGAGCACGTTGTGCGGGGCGAGGTCGCCGACGAGGTGATCATCTCCTGTCACACGTGTCATCCGTCGCTGGCGAACGACAACGTCGCCGGGATCGCGATCGCCGCCGCCTTCGCGCAGACGCTCGAAAAGCCCCACTACACGTACCGGTTCCTGTTCATGCCGGGCACGATCGGCGCCATCACCTGGCTGGCGCGCAACACCGAGCGCGCCGGCCGGATCAAGGCCGGGCTCGTGCTGGCGTGCGCCGGTGACCCTGGATCGCTGACGTACAAGCGAAGCCGCCGGGGCGACGCCGAGATCGACCGCGTGCTCTCCTACGTCCTGGCCGATCGCGCGCACGAGATCGTGGACTTCTCGCCGTACGGCTACGACGAGCGCCAGTTCTGCTCCCCCGGCTTCAACCTGGGTGTCGGATCGCTGACGAGGACGCCGTACGCGGGCTATCCCGAGTACCACACCTCGGCCGACAACCTCGATTTCGTCTCCACCGAGGCCATGGAGGAAACCCTCCAGACCTTGAAGGACACGTACGCCGTTCTCGACCGCAACCGCAGCTATGTCAACCTCAGCCCCTACGGCGAGCCGCAACTCGGCAAGCGGGGGCTGTACGGCTCGCTGGGCGGGCGAAGCGACGCCAAACAAGCCCAGATGGCCATGCTCTGGGTGCTCAACCTCTCGGACGGCGAGCACAGCCTGCTCGACGTCGCCGAGCGGTCCGGGCTGCCGTTCGATTCCGTCGTCGCCGCCGCTCAGGCGCTGCACGACGCCGGATTGCTCAAGGATTAGAGATGCGATCACTTCTGCGTTCCCAAGCCGTCCGGGCGATGGCCGGACGGCTCAGCTGGGGCCTCGGCGACCAGGCCGTCTCCAGTATCACCAACTTCGTGGTCGGTCTCTACGTCGCGCGTTCGCTCGGCACGTTCGCGTTCGGCATGTTCAGCCTCGCCTGGGTCAGCTACGGCGTGGTGCTCAACCTTTCGCGCGGGCTGACGACGGATCCGCTGATGGTGCGGTTCTCCGGGGTGTCCACCGAATCCTGGCGCGCCGCGACCAAGCGGGCGACCGGGACGGCGCTCACCGCGGGCGTCGTGTCCGGGCTGATCAGCGTGGCCGCCGGGCTCATCGTGGGCGACAGCACCGGCGGGGCGTTCATCGCGCTCGGCTTCGTCATCCCCACCCTGCTGCTGCAGGACGCGTGGCGGTTCGCCTTCTTCGCCGCCGGACACGGGAAGAAGGCGTTCCTCAACGACGTCGTCTGGGGGATCGCGCTGATCCCGGCGTTGTTCATCGCGCACCACACGTCCGACACCGTCGTCGCGTTCATCCTGGCGTGGGGCCTTTCCGGGGCGGTCGCCGCGGGTTTCGGCTGCCTGCAGTCCGGGGTCCGGCCGGATCCGCGCGGCACGCTCGACTGGATCAAGGCACACCGCGACCTCGGCGCCCGCTACGTGATCGAAAACGTCAGCAACAGCGGCTCGTCGCAACTGCGGATGTACGGTCTCGGCGCGATCGCCGGGATCGCGAGCGTCGGCGCGGTCCGCGGCGCCGAACTGCTCCTCGGGCCGTTCTTCGCCCTCTTGATGGGACTTTCCCTGGTCACGGTCGCCGAAAGCGCACGGGTGCTCCAACGGGCCCCGCACCGCTTCCGGAAGTTCTGCGCCGTCCTCGGCGCCGGCCAGGCGGCGGCGGCCCTGTTCTGGGGCCTCGCCTTGCTTCTGGTACCCCACGACGCCGGCCGGTTCGTCCTCGGTGACGTCTGGGATCACGCTTCGAAACTGATCCTCCCGGTGACCATCGGCATCGCCGCGGCGGGATTCAACACCGGAGCGGCCGCCGGACTGCGTGCGCTCGGCGCTGCGAAACGGAGCCTTCGCGCCCAGCTGATCAACTCGGCCGGCTATGTCGGCTTCGGGCTCATAGGCGCCTTCTTGGCCGGGGCGTCCGGATCCGCTTGGGGGGTCGCGTTGGCGATCACCAGCGGATCAGCGGTGTGGTGGCTTCAGCTGCACATCGCCCTCAAGGAACACAAGACTTCGGAGAAGGAAGAAATGAGGACGTCATGAGCACCGCTCCTCGGCTGAGCATCGGGCTCCCGGTCTACAACGGCGAGGACTACCTCGCCGAATCGCTGGACGCACTCCTCGGCCAAAGCTTCGCGAACTTCGAGCTGATCATCTCGGACAACGCGTCCACCGACCGCACCGAAGAGATCAGCCGCGAGTACGCGAAGCTGGATTCCCGCGTCCGCTACGTGCGCCAGCCGGTGAACATCGGCTGCGCGCCCAACCACAACTACTGCGTCGACGTCGCCCGCGGCGAGCTGTTCAAGTGGGCCTCCGACGACGACCTGTACGCGCGCGACCTGCTGGAACGCTGCGTCGAGGCGCTCGACGAGCACCCCGAGTTCGTCCTCTCGCACTCGTGGACGGCGATGATCGACGAGAAGGGGGTCGTCACGCAGGCCCTGGAGTACCCGCTCAACACGGTCTCGCCGCACGCCGCGGAACGCTTCCGCAGCACGCTGTTCGCCCCCGGCGGGGACGACGACGGCGCGGTCATCCGCACCGAGGTGCTGCGCCGCGTCGCGCCGCTGGACAGCTACCACCACGCGGACCGCACGATCATCTCGGAACTGGCCCTGCACGGCCCGTTCCACCAGGTGCCCGACTGGCTGTACTTCCGGCGCGACCACCCCGGCCGTTCCGAGCACGAGCACCCGACCGTGCGACGGCGGGCCACCAACCTCGACCCGAAGCGGGCCGACAAGCTGCGCCATCCGATGATCCGGCTGCTCGGCGAGTACGTCCTGGGGTACGTCAACGCGATCCGCACCGCGCCGATCTCCGGCGCCGAGAAGCGTGAATGTTTCCGCTACCTGCGGCAATGGGCACTGAACCGGGCGGGGAACCCGGCCATGGGACGGATGCCCGTCCAGGCCGAGGCCGAAACCGGCCCGCGTGAGGTCTCCGTCGTCTCGGTCGTCGCCGGCCAGGAGGGACGAGTCCCTTGATCCCGCCCGCGAGGATCGGGCTGTTCGGACTCCTCGGATCGGGGAACCTCGGCAACGACGGTTCCTTCGAGGCGGTCCTCGGGTTCTTGCGCACGGAGCATCCGGACGCCGCCATCAGCGTGATGTGCGGCGGTCCGGAAGTCGTCGCGTCGCGCTACGGACTCGAGACGACCGCGTTGAACTGGTACGAGGGCGAATACCGGACGGTCTCGGGACCGCTTTCAGTCGTCATGAAGGGTTTCGGGAAGCTCGTCGACATCGTCCGCACGGCGGCGTGGGCCCGGCGGCAGGACGTGGTGATCGTGCCGGGGATGGGTGTCCTGGAATCCACCCTTCCCCTGCGTCCCTGGGGTTTCCCGTACGCGTTGCTGCTGCTCTCGGCGTCCGGCCGGTTGGTCGGGACCAAGGTGGCGCTGGTGAGTGTCGGCGCCAGCGTGAGCTCGCAGCGGGCCACCCGGGCGGTCATCGGCTGGGCCGGTCGGCTGGCGTCGTTCCGGTCCTACCGGGACGAGCCGTCACGGGACGCGATGCGCGCGATGGGGGTCGACGTCACGACCGACCGCGTCTACCCCGATCTCGCCTTCGCCCTCCCCGCGCCGTCGGAACCGGTGCTGCCCCGCTCCGTCGGGGTCGGCGTGATGGCCTACCACGGCGGGAACGAGGACAGGGCCCGCGCCGGCGACATCTACGAGTCCTATGTGGACAACATCACCCGGTTCGTCGCCAAGCTGGTCTCCGACGGGCGCCCGGTGCAGTTGTTCATCGGCGACCAGGCGGACCAGCAGGTCGTCGAGGAGATCATGCGGGAACTGGATTCCCCGCTGATCGCCGCCGCCGAGATGTCCACTTTGGACGACGTGCTGCGGGCGATGTCCGCCGTCGAGACCGTCGTCGCCACCCGGTACCACAACGTCCTGTGCGCGCTGAAGCTGGCGAAACCGACGCTGTCCATCGGCTACGCGAGCAAGAACAAGGTCCTCATGACCACACTGGGGCTGGGGGATTTCTGCCAGTCGGCCAAGGAGATCGACTTCGACGCGCTGGTGCGCCAGTTTGCCGAACTCGAATCCCGGGCGGGCGAACTGACCGCGATCGTGGCGAAACGGGGCGCGGAGCAAGTGCGACTACTGGACGAGCAGTTCGCCGAACTGTCGGCCGCCTTCCTGCCGATGGGAGTCCGATGAAGGTGATCCCGGTGCCCGCCGTCGCGGGCGCGTACCTGTTCGAACCGACCCCGCACACCGACGAACGCGGCTTCTTCAGCCGCACGTTCGACGCCGACGTCGTCCGCTCGGCCGGGATCGACCCGAACGGGTTCCTCCAGGACAGCGTTTCCCGGTCCCGCAAGGGTGTGCTGCGCGGGATGCACCTCCGTTCCGGGAAGGGCGAGGCGAAACTGGTCCGGTGCTCGTGGGGCGCCGTCTTCGACGTCGTCGTCGACCTGAGGCCGGATTCGCCGACCTACCTCGGCAAGGAGACGTTCGAGCTGTCCGGGGAGACCCAGGTCTCGCTGTACATCCCGGCGGGCTGCGCGCACGGGTTCCAGGCGCTCACCGAGATCGCCGACGTCTCCTACCGGATCGACCGCGAGCACGATGCGAGCGAGGACGTCGCGATCGCGCACGACGACCCGGACCTGGCGATCCCCTGGCCGCTCCCCGTGGCCCTGATGTCGGAACGGGACCGCCGTGCCCTTCCCCTTTCCCAGGTACTACAAGACACGAGGTGAGAGCATGACCCGTCAGCTTCCCAAGTCGATGCGGGCCAACGAGCGCCTCCACGCCATGATCCCCGGCGGCGCGCACACCTACGCCAAGGGCGACGACCAGTACCCGGAGAACCTGGCGCCGGTCATCTCCCACGGGCTCGGCGCGCATGTCTGGGACGTCGACGGGAACTCCTACATCGAGTACGGCTCGGGGCTGCGCGCGGTCAGCCTCGGGCACGCGCACCCGAGGGTCAGCGAGGCCGCCCACCGCGAGATCGACCGGGGCGCCAACTTCGCCCGTCCGTCCATCGTGGAGGAACGGGCGGCGACGAAGTTCCTCGAAACCGTCCCGACCGCGGAGATGGTCAAGTTCGCCAAGAACGGCTCGGATGCCACCACGGCCGCGGTCAAGCTCGCCAGGGCGGCCACCGGCAGGCCGCTCGTGGCGATCTGCCGTGACCACGCGTTCTTCTCCATCGACGACTGGTTCATCGGCACCACGGCGATGTCGTCGGGCATCCCGGACGAGATCACCGGTCTCACCGTGTCGTTCCCGTACGGCGACCTCCCGGCGACGGAACAGCTGCTGCGGGAGAACGCGGGCCGCGTCGCCTGCCTGGTGCTGGAGGCGTCCACGCAGCTCGAACCGCCCGCCGGGTATCTCGTCGGCCTGCGGGAACTCGCCGACCGGTACGGCTGCGTGCTGGTCTTCGACGAGATGATCACCGGTTTCCGCTGGTCCGAGGCGGGAGCTCAGGGTCTCTACGGCGTCACGCCGGACCTCTCGACGTTCGGCAAGGCGCTCGGCAACGGGTTCGCCGTCTCCGCGCTGGCGGGCAAACGCGAGCTGATGGAACTCGGCGGCCTGCGCACCGGCAAGGACCGCGTCTTCCTGCTGTCCACCACGCACGGCGCCGAGACGCATTCGCTGGCGGCCGCGATCGCGGTCATGGAGACCTACACCGAAGAAGGCATCGCCGCGCGGCTGCACGCGCTCGGCGACCGGCTCGCCGCCGGGGTCCGCGAAGTCGCGGCCTCGGCGGGGGTCGGGGAACACGTCGTCGTGCGCGGCCGGGCGAGCAACCTCGTCTTCGCCACGCTCGACGCCGGCAAGAACCCGTCGCAGGACTATCGAACGTTGTTCCTGCGGCAGTTGGTCACGGGCGGGGTCCTCGGACCGTCGTTCGTGGTCAGCGCCGCGCTGTCCGAAGAAGACATCGACCGGACGGTCGAAGTGGTCTCGCAGGCCTGCCTCGTGTACCGCAAAGCGCTCGACGCGGATGATCCGGCGCCGTGGCTGGGTGGTCGTCCGGTGAAGCCGGTTTTTCGGAGAAGGGTATGAGTTCTGGGATCGCATCTCGCTCGGCCGGCAGACGGACGCTCTGCGTAGCGCTGTCGGTGTTACTGCTCCAGGTCTCCGTCGAGAGCACGGCGGAGGCATCCGAAGAGCCGGCGAGAGGGGTGTGCGGCACCACCGTCGGTGTCCCCTCCGCGCCGGAAGGTGCCCAGGTCGTCGAACCGGGTACCGATCTGAACGAACGGACCAAGTCCAACCCGCCCGGGACCACGTTCTGGCTGGCCCCGGGCACCCATCACCTGGCCGACGACCAGTTCGGGCAGGTGCTGCCCAAGGACGGCAACGTCTACCTCGGCGCACCCGGAGCCGTACTCGACGGACGACGGCTCAACCGCGCGGCGTTCACCACGTCGGCCAAGGACGTGGTCATCCGGGGACTGACGATCCGCGGCTTTCTCGGCCAACAGGACCAAGGCGTGGTGAACCATGACTCCGGCGAGCGCTGGACCATCCAAGGCAACGTCATCGAGGACAACGACGGCGCCGCGATGATGACCGGATCCGGTCAGCGGGTGATCGGGAACTGCCTGCGCAACAACGGCCAGTACGGCATCAACGCCTACCACGCCGGCGGTGGGCTGTCCGACCTGGTGATCGAAGGCAACGAGATCACCGGGAACAACACCGGCGACTGGGAGACGAAGATCCCGGGCTGCGGCTGCAGTGGCGGCGCGAAGTTCTGGGCCGTGAACCGCGCCGACATCGTCGGCAACTTCGTCCACCACAACCACGGTGTCGGGCTCTGGGCCGACACGAACAACAACGATTTCCTCATCCAGGACAACGTGATCGAGGACAACGCGTCCGAGGGGCTCTTCTACGAGATCTCCTACAACCTGGACCTGATCGGGAACACGTTCCGGCGCAACGCGCTGGTGCAGGGCCGCACCCGGGCCGCCAAGGGCGACACCTTCCCGGTCGGCGCGGTGTACCTCAGCGAGTCGGGCGGAGAGCCGAGGCTGCCCGCCCGGACCAGCCAGATCGACATCCGGGGCAACCTGTTCTCGGACAACTGGTCGGGGATCACCCTGTGGGAGAACGCCGACCGGTTCTGCAACAGCCCGGCCAACACGTCCACGTTCTCGTGCACGGCGCTGGTCCCGTCGACGGCCACCTGCTCCGACCCGGGCATCGCGACCGCGCCGTTGTACTCCGACTGCCGGTGGAAGACCCAGCGGGTCCTGGTGCACGAGAACACGTTCGAGTTCGACGGGTCACTGGAAGGCTGTCTCGACCGCTGTGGCCGGATGGCGGTGCTCTCGAACTACGGGACGTATCCGCCCTGGTCACCGTACCGGGGGAACGTGATCTCCGACGCGATCACCTTCCGGCAGGAGAACCGGTGGTACGACAACCAGTACTACGGGCCTTGGAAGTTCGTCGCCCAGGACGCTTCGCGGCAGCTGACGCCGGAGCAATGGCGGGCCGAGCCCTACCGGCAGGACGTGTGCAGCGGGTTCGGCGAGGCGGTGACCTGCTGAAGTTTCACCTGTAAGTGTCCATCTGGGACGGTCCATAGTGGCTTACCGTTTCCGGTATGCGCGCGTTCCTGGTGGTCCTGTCGCTGCTCGCGGCAGGAGTCGTCACAGCCTCCCCGGCTTCGGCGGCTCCTGCCGCGGCTTGCGCTGAGGGTCCGTTGAGCCCTTCGAAGCCGGCCGACGCCGTGGTCGTCTCCCCGGGGACAGACCTGTCCGAGAAGACGCGCGAGCTCCCGGCAGGCACGACGTTCTGGCTGGCCGAGGGCAAGCACACGCTGGGCCAGGACGAGTACGACCAGGTCATCCCAAAGGACGGCGACGCCTACCTCGGCGCGCCCGGCGCCGTGCTGGACGGCGGCGGCGTCAACCGCTACGCGTTCACCCAGCAGGCGCGCGACGTCGTCATCCGCGGCCTCACCATCCGCGGATTCGCGGCGCCGCGGGATCAGGGCGTGGTCAATCACGACTCCGGCGAGCACTGGACCATCGAAGGCAACACCATCGAGGACAACCGCGGCGCCGCGATGATGGCGGGTCCGCGTCAGCAGATCCTGCGGAACTGCCTGCGCGACAACGGCCAGTACGGCATCAACGCCTACCGGGCGGGTGACGGGATCACCGGACTGCTCGTGGAGGGCAACGAGATCACCGGGAACAACACCGACGACTGGGAGAAGCAGGTCCCCGGCTGCGGCTGCAGCGGCGGCGCGAAATTCTGGGCGGTGGACGGCGCCGACATCCGCGGGAACTGGGTCCACCACAACCACGGCGCCGGGCTGTGGGCGGACACGAACAACAACGACTTCCTCGTCGAGGACAACCTGATCGAGGACAACGAGGCGGAGGCGTTGTTCTACGAGATCTCGTACAACCTCGTGGTCCGCGGCAACACCTTCCGGCGGAACACCCTGGTGCAGGGACGTGCTTTCGCCGCTCGCGGGGACGATTTCCCGGTCGGGACGATCTACCTGTCGGAGTCGGGCGGTGAGCCGCGTGTCCCGGCGCGGACCTCACTGGTGGAGATCGTGGACAACGTCTTCGAGGACAACTGGGGCGGGATCACCGCATGGGAGAACGCCGACCGCTTCTGCAACAGCCCGGCCAATACCTCTTCCGGGTCCTGCACTCGCCTGGTTCCTTCGGTCTCTTCGTGCGCTTCTCCGGGGATCACCTCTCGTCCGTTGTACGACGACTGCCGGTGGAAGACTCAGCGGGTTTCGGTTCACGGGAACAAGTTCTCTCACGGGTCTTCGTGCACGGGGTTGTGCGGGCGGATGGCGCTTTTGGCGAACTTCGGGACCTATCCGGAGTGGTCGCCTTATCGGGGTTCTTCTGTTTCCGACGCCGTCACGTTTCGGCAGGGGAATCGGTGGTACGAGAACGTTTACTCGGGTTCTTGGCGGTTCGTCGTTCATGACACTTCGCGAACTGTGGGGGCCTCGGCTTGGCAGGAGGCTCCTTACTCGCAGGACGCGGGGTCGAGCTTCAGGTGACCGGGGGCGACGCCGGGTCGAGCGTGGAGGATTTGGGACATTGAGCGTCCCAAATCCTCCACGCTCGAATCTCTTTTTTGGCGTGACAGGTCCGCTCGTGTCTCTTATCGAGCAAACTTGTCGGTGGCGAGGTTCATGGTGATCGAGTGCAAAGAGGAACCTGGTCGACCGACCCCCTGCTCGTCCACGGCCCGATGGTCGTCCGCGCGGCCGCGCTCATAGCCGCCGGCGTGCCGGGCCGAACCATTTCCCGCCGATGTGGTCCCGGCGGCCCCTGGCAGCGGTTGCTGCCCGGAATCGTGCTGCTCCACAGTGGAGAACCCACTAGTGAACAGCAGCTCCAGGCGGCGCTGCTCCACGGTCGCGAGAACGCGATCTTGACCGGCCCCTGGGCGCTCAGTCGCCATGGGCTGGAGCGGCTACCGCGGCCCGGGGACGTGCACATTCTGGTGCCCGCCGATCGTCGCGTCGCGTCGACCGGTTTCGCTCACGTCGAAAGAACGCGGCATCTGCCGAGGCCGTACTTCCGAGATGGCATCCCCGTCGCTCCCGTCCCGCGTGCCGTCATCGACGCCGCCCGCAGGCTCACCGACGAAGACGAGATCCAGGCGATGATGGCCGAGTCCGTCCAACGCCGCTTCTGCACCACTGACATGCTCGCCCAGGAACTCGACCAAGCGGGCCGGACCGGCACCGCGCTTCCACGAAGGGCCCTGATCCCACTCCTGGCCGGAGCGAGATCCGTCGCCGAGGCCGACGCCTGGCGCCTCTGGCGAAGATCCGGGCTCCCGCCGGGGCACTGGAATGTCCCGATCTTCGACTCGAACGGGAATTACCTCGCCACCCCGGACTTCTGGTGCGACGAGATCGCGTTCGCGTGGGAGATCGACTCCTACCGCCACCACGCGAACCTCGCGGACCACCGGGACACCGTCGCCCGGAACGCTCGCTATGTCGCCGCGGGGATCGTCGTGTTGCAGACGCTTCCGTCCCGGCTGCTCACGGAGCCGGACCAAGTGCTCAGCGAACTCCAAGCCGCGTTCCGAACCGCCCAGGCCCGGCCCCGCCCGAACGTCGCGATCAGGCGAGCCGCGTAGCGTGAGGAGATGGCGGAGGCGCCCGAACCTTCGCCGGTTTGGGCGACGGCCCCGCCCGAACGTCAAGCGGGCCGCCGCGTGAGGCGGTCCACCGCCCACCCCACCACCGGAACCACCGCGACAGCGACCCCGAACCCCCCGAAGGTGTCCGTCGGATAGTGCGCCCCCAGCGCCACCTCCGCCCAGCCCATCGCCAGCCCCGCGAAAGCGACCAAACCCGCCAGCACCGAAGCAGCGGCAAGAGGCCCGAGGCCCCGCACGTCGATCACCAGCAGCGCCACGACGGTCGCGACGGTCACCGCGAAGGCCGTGTGCCCGCTGGGATAGGACAGGAACTCGTCGTGGATCAGCCTGCCGGTCAGGGGTTTCAGGCCGGTGGTCAGCGCCACCGTCACCCCGCTGGCGGCCACCATCAGGATCGCGATCCGCGGCCGTCGGTGCCGCAGGCACAGCCAGCCGAACAGCGCGATGACCACGATCGCGCCGACCGGTTCGCCCGCGAAGTCGATGGCGGTCGCCACGTACCAGAGCGGGCCTTCGACCCGGTCGACGACGGGGAGCACGAGGGCGTCGAGTCCGGCGAGGTGGGAGGTGCCGGCGTAGCGCAGACCGAGGACGAGAGCGACGACGAAGCCGAAAGCGCCCAGGGTCCAGAGCGGGACTCGCGCCCGCGGCGGTAGTGCGGGCGGACCGGCGATCACGCGAAGGACGCCGCGTCGATCGCGGCCTGGTATCCGCCGACGAGGCGTTCCAGGCCGACCTTCGGCGTGAACTCCTGCTCGTAGACCAGCCGCGCCGCCCAGCCCATCTCCTGGTTCCGTTCGGCGTCGCCGACGATCTCCCGCAGGCGGGCCGCGAGAGCTTCGGGGTTCCCGGGTTCGTGCAGCAGGCCGGTCACGCCGTCCTCGACGAGTTCGCGGAAGGCGCCGTGGGCCGAGGCGACCGTCGGGACACCGGCGGCCATCGCCTCGACCACGACCAGTCCGAAAGCCTCCAGCCACTCCGAGGGGGCGATGACCGCGTTCGAGCGGGCGATCAGGTCGCGGCATTCCTCTTTGGACTGAAGACCGACGTAGCGGACGTCGTCGCGGCCGTCCGCCCAGCGCGCGACCTCGTCCTGCATCGGGCCGGTGCCGGCGATCACCAGCGGCGGCAGCGGGCCGCCCGCGGCGACGAGCAGGTCCCACGCCTTCATCAGCAGGCCGACACCCTTTTCCGCGGTGATCCGGCCGAGGAACAGCAGGTGCTCCCCCGCGCCCTGGCGGGTCGTGCCGGGATCGGCGACGTAGTTGTACTTCACCCCGAGCTTGTCGGCGGGCATCCCGGCGGCGATCAGCACCTCGCGTTGCGCCTTCGAGATGCAGAAGAACCGCGACACCCCGGACCACCAGCGGCCGCGGTTCAGCATCAGGCTCGCCGCCATCGGCGCGGTCGCGAGCCCCGAGCCGCGATAGCACCCGTGCCGCACGGCGGGCACCGGCGACCGGCCCACGCAGTCGGTGCACACCTGGCCGTCGCGGTACAGCGTGCCGGGAGGGCAGATCAGGGTGTAGTTGTGCACGGTCGCGACGGTCGGGACACCGGCGTCGGCGCAGGCCGCCAGTACCGACGGCGAGAGCAGCGGGAACGTGTTGTGGATGTGGACGACGTCCGGCCGGTCGTCGGCGAGGCGCCGGGCCAGGTCCGCGCGCACGGCCCGGTTCCACGGCACCTGGAGCGGGACGATGGCCTTGCGCGGCAGGGACATCTCCGCGATGTCGTCGCTGCGCCGCTCGAACAGGCCGACCTCGTGCCCGGCCTCGGCCAGCAGCGCGGTCTCCTGGTCCACGACGTTGTTCTCACCGCTCGGCTGCTCGGATCTGTACCGGTTGTGGATCACGAGAACCTTCACGCGGGCTCCTTCAGAAACTGAGGTTCTTCGGTAGGCACACGCACCAGCAATGACGCGGCCAAGGCCAGATGCAGCAGATACGGCGACGCGTCGCCGAGACCCGCCTCGGTGTAGGAGGCGGAAAGACAGTAGGTGATCAGGAAGATCGCGCACGCCCTCGCCGGCGACGGCGGCCGCAGCACCGCGACCACGACCAGCACGAGCAGGTACGCCGCCACGATCCCGATCCCGACGTAGCCCTGCTCGTGGTAGACCGCGAGCCAGCTGCTGTCGATCGGGAGACCGTCGTAGGACTTGTCGGTCAGGCCGACACCGAACAGGTACTCCAGCGTCGACCGCGGCGCGTAGAGCAGCGCGTCCCACACCTTCGCGCGACCGGTGAGGCTGGAGAAGTTCTCCTCGGACTGCCCTCGCAGGAACCAGCTCTGCACCACCCCGCCCAGCACGACCACGACGAACAACCCGCCGAAGATCAGCCCGGTGAACACCTTGCGGGCGCGGGCGCTGGACATCCATTGCGACATCAGCGCCACGATCGTCCCGACCACCAGGCCGAGCATCGCGGTGCGGGTGTGGGTCAGCAGCAGGACCCCGAACGCCGGGACGATGACGACGAGCGCGTGCCGCCGGTTCAGCTTTCCCCCGAGCCACAACAGGATCGTGAGGCCGATGACGACGGCCGCGTACTGCCCGACCTGCGGCGGGGTCAGCGGCCAGACCGTGCCGGTGAGCCGTCCGCCGTACTCGAACGGCAGCGCGTTGCCGGGGCTCAGCCCGAGCCCGATCACCACCGTCACCAGCACCGCGCCGTAGGTGCGGATGTGCTGGCGCACGAGGTCGAGGCCGCCGTCCCACCAGCGGGTCAGCAACCACAGGGTGCTGAGGAAGAGAGCGAACCGAAAGCACCGGAACAGCGCGCCGAAGCCGCCTTCGAGGTTCAGGCTCGCGACCACGCTCAGGATGGCCAGCAGCGTGAGCAGGAAGAGATAGGCGTTCGGCCGGAACCGCAGCCTGGGATTCAGGGCGAGCGCGATGATGAAGGCGGTGCCCAGGGAGCCCATGGTGATCAGCTGGCTGACCGACCTCGGCAGCGGGACGACCGTCTTGGCCCCGGTCGACCCGAGGGTGTTGATGATCAGCAGCGTCCAGGCGATGCCCGCCGCCTTGGGGAAGCCGCGGATCGCCGACGCGGGCCGGACGGCGGGTTCGATCACGTCAGCCACCTCCCGCGCGGGTCAGTTTGCTGCCCTGGTCCTGGCGGTAGGGCGCGCCCTGCCATTCGCCGAAGCCCAGCACGCGGCTCGGCTCGAACGCGACGAAGTTCCACGGCCCGGAGTAGGTGTTGTCGTAGAGCCGGTTGCCCTGGTCGAAGGTGATCGCCTGCTGGACGGCCTCGCCCTTGTACGGCGACCAGTCCGGGAAGGTGCCGAAGTTTGCGAGCATCGCCATCCGCGCGCAGCTCTCCTCGCAACCGGTGACGACCGGGTCGAGCACGAACCGGTTGTGGTGGACCTCGACGCGCTGGGTCTTCCACCGGCAGTCGCTGTTCAGCGCGCCCGCCGCGATCGCGGGCTGCGCGCATTTCGCCTGCTCGGGCACCAGCCGCGTGCAGGAACCGGACGAGGTGTTGGCCGGGCTGTTGCAGAACCGGTCGGAGTTCTCCCACAGGGTGACGCCGTTCCAGTTGTTCTCGAACGAGTTGCCGGAGATCTCCAGTTTGTCCGTGCGCGCCTTGATCCTCGGCTCGCCGCCGGACTCGGAGATGTAGATCGACGCCACCGGGAAGCTGTCGCCGCGGTCGATGTAGCCCTTGCCGTCCACCCAGTTGTTCCGGCGGATGGTGTTGCCGCTGATGACGGCGTTGTAGCTGGTCTCGTACATCAGGGCGGAGCCGTCGTTGTTCTCGATGACGTTGCCCTCGACGAGGAAGTCGTTGTTGTTCGTGTCGGCCCACAGCCCGACACCGCGGTTGTCGTGCACCCAGTTGCCGCGGATGTCGGCGCCGTCGACCGACCAGAACTTGACCCCGCCGGAACAGCCGCAGCCGTCGATCTTGCGTTCCCAGTCGCCGGTGTTGTTGCCGGAGATCTCGTTGCCCTCGACGACGAGACCCTTGATCGCGTTGCCCTGCGCGTAGGCGTTCATGCCGTACTGCCCGTTGCGCCGCAGGCAGTTCGCGCGCACCTGCTGCCGCGCGCCCGCCATCAGCGCCGCGCCGTCGTTGTCCTGGACGGTGTTGTGCTCGATGAGCCAGCCGTCGGCCGAATCGTGGTTGACCACGCCTTCGTCGTGCGGCGCGGCGAAACCCCGCACGGTCAGGTACTGGATCTTGACGTCGGCCTCGTGGCCGGAGAAGGCGTACTGGTTGATCTTCCGGCCGTCGAGGATCGCGTTCGGGGCGCCGAGGTAGACGTTGCCCTGCTTCGGGTTGACCTGGTCGTAGCGGTCGTCGCCGAGTTTGTGCGTGCCCGGCGCGAGCCAGAACGTCGTCCCGGCCGGGCTCGACCGCGTCTTCGCGGCGACGTCGCCCGGCACCGCCGGGTCGATCTTCACCGCTCCGGCCGGTGCTTCGGCCGGCCCCGCCTTCGCCTTGTCGCACACCTGCGCGATCGATCCGGACGGCGCCTGCGCCGGATCCGGCCCCTTCCCGGTCTCGTCGTCCGGGCCGGAAGTACAGGAGGTGAGCGTCAAGGAGCCGAGCAGCACCAGAAGGGCTGCCCGGCGGAGACGGTGCGGTCGTGCGATCACAACGGTGGATCCTCGTTACCTGTGTCGAAGGTGAGCTCGGTGGTGAAGGTGGCGCCGTCGGAGGCGATCCCGCCGCCGTACAGGGTCCACGCGGGCTCGCGCCTGCCGAATCCGGCCGAGTACCAGCCCATCGGCAGGCCGGTCTCGCCGCGATGCGCCGACCAGTCCAGCTCCGGCGGCAGGGCGAGCGAAGCCGTCCGGACCTGGCCGTCCGCCGTCCAGGACAACGTCGCCGCGCCCTCGGAGAGCGAGACCTCGACGGCCGGGCCGAAGTGGAACGCGAGACGGCAGTGCTGGGCCTCCCCACCGCGGACCTCGTCGAGGATCCGGAGCGTCGAGTCCTCCAGCTCCACCGACCGGCGGTGGATCGCCGGGGCGTACCCGTTGTGTTCCGCGCTCCAGCGCGACGGCGTCCCGGCCGCGATCACGCTGGTGGTGGCCTGTTTCGTCCACAGGAACGGCCCGCCGGAGACGGACTGGTCGGTCCGGGAGAGCTCCAGCGTGTTGTGCGCCGCCGTGGACCGGAAATACGACCGCCACTTCGGTTCGCCGTGGTAGCAGTAGGTCCCCGGGTCAGCGAGGATGTCGACGCCGTCGTGCCGGACCTCCACCGAGAGCGCGTCCGCGTGCGCGTGCGCGGCGATGGACAGGAAGCCGTGCGGACCGCCGTCGCAGCGAGCCCAGATGGCGCCGTCACGCAGGATGGTCATCCCGGCGTCGGCGAAGTCGTCGCGGCGCCGGGCCGGACGCGGGACGCGGACCTGGATGTCCTTGGCCAGCGCGGAGAAGAGCGTCGTGCGGACATCGCCGTCCCGCGTCTCCGGCCACCAGTCCAACCGTCCGAAAAGGACGGCCCCGGTGTCGAGCAGCGACGCCCAGCGGCTGGTCTCGTCACCATCGACAATGAGACCGAAGCCATCGTCGGCGTCACCCTGCCGTGGCGGACGCAGCCTATTGTCCACAATAGACGCCAGCGCGTCGGTCATCCGCAGCAGCACGAGCCAGGTCGAATCGGGCACCGCGACCCCGGCGGCCTTCGCCTCCAGCGCCCCGGCGAGCCCCAGCTCCAGGACCAGCCCGTGGTACTCGGTGGCGAGTTCGCGGTTGATGCCGGAGTCGAAGGTGTTGTGGCACAACATCTTGTCCAGCGACGTCAGCGCCGCGTCCCGCCACTGCGCGGATTCGGGGAACCAGGCGAACGCGCAGGCGGCGGCGAGCTGCCCGGCGTCCTCGGCGATCACGTGGTTGTTCGCCGACGAACCCCGGCTCGGGAACGCGGCCAGCCAGCGCTGGTGATGCCAGATCTGCGTGAGCGCCTCGGGATTGTCCTCGAACAGCGCCGGGGCCTGCGCCCAGCCGTCGAGCAGCCGCCGGACCCACACCCACGACAGCAGCCGGATGCCGAGTTCGATCCCGCTGACCCAGTGCACCCCGCGCATCGGCGGGTTGGCCGCCCACCACGACTTCAGGTGCGCGGCGACGCGCTCGGCGTACCGGTCTTCGCCGGTCAGGGCGTACGCGGCGGCCAGCACGGTGAGGTGCTGGTGCCGCGACGGCTCCCAGATCTGCTTGATGTCGCCGACGGTGTCCTCGCTGCGATACGGGACGTCGAAGGAGTACACATCGGACGGTGCGCGGCGGCCGGTCTTCGGGTCGTACGACCAGTCCGGGTCGACGAGGTCGTCCCGCTCGACGCCGAAGTACTCGGCGCGTCCCTCCATCAGGCGGTCCGCGGTGACGACCAGCCCCTTCACCGCTTCACCCGAAACGGCGGCGAGGACGTCTTCCCCGGGCACCGAAGCGAACCGGCGGTCCGGCAGCCACGTCGGCTTGTCCCCCGCGACCCCGCGCCACTGGCGTTTGCGCACGACGTCGGTGACCCGGCCCGCGACCTCGGCCGGTCCCATCCGCGACAGTCTTCGCAGGTACCAGGACGGATCCATCAGGCCAGCCCCTCCTTGGCGTTGATCCGCACCGCGGCACCGGTCTCCAGGCTGCGGTTCACCGCGAGCGTGGCCAGCGTCGTGGAAACGAGCGATTCGACCGAGACGGGCATCGCGACGCCGGTCTTCAGCGCGTTGACGAACGCCTCCAGCTCGGCGGCCTGGCCCTTGTCCCGGCCCTTGGGGATGCGGGAGCTGGCCCACTTCTTGCGGCCGAACACCGACGCGCGCCCGAAGTCGTCGAACTTCAGCACCTTGCCGTCCGCGGTGACGTCGATCGTCTCCTTGGGGAACGCCGACGAACCGCTGGTGGTGTACGCGATCGACGCGGTCGAGCCGTCCGGGTAGCGCAGCAGGATCTGCAGGTCCTGGTGCCCGGGCGTCGCGGTGGCGTACACCGAGACCGGGTCGGAGCCGAGCAGCCAGCTGACCGTGTCGATGAAGTGACCGCCCTCGCCCGCGAACCGTGAGCCCTCGCTGTCGGCCTGGTTGTACCAGCTGCCGGCGTCGAGCTGACCGGCGTTGACCAGATACCGCACGGAAGCCGGGCCGATCCTCGGTCCGAAGTGGAGCACCGACTCGTTCAGCAGCGGGGCGAACCGTCGGTTGAAGCCGACCTGCAGCCGGTCGTTGCCGGACTCCTCGATCGCGCCGAGCACGACTTCGAGTTCCTTCTCCGACAGCGCGAGCGGCTTCTCGACGAAGACGGCCTTGCCCGCGAGCAGCGCCCGCCGGGTCAGCTCGGCGTGCGAGCTGTGCCGGGTCACGATGAACACGGCGTCGATCGAGGAATCGTCGAGCATCGTGTCGAGGTCGGTGGTGGCACGGGCGAAACCGAACTTGCGCTTGGCGTTCGCGCCCGAGAGGGCGGAGGTGGTGACGACCTCGGTGAGGTCGACGCCCTCCATCTCCGTCAGATGCGGCAGGAGCATCGAGGACGCGTAGTTGCCCGCGCCGATGAACCCGATCCGCACGCCGCCGGGCTTGGGCACCGCGCGGGTGGTCACCGTCTTCGGCATCGAGACCTCGGCGACCGGCTCGGTGGCCGAGGCGGCGCGCTTCTCGTACTCGAACAGCACCGCGACGGCCTTGAGTTCGCCCTCGTTCAGCTTCCGGTACGTCTCGACGGCGTCGGAGAACTCCGAGACGTGCGAGATCAGCGGCTCGACGTCGAGGCGGCCACTGCCCATCAGGTCGACGACGCATTCGAGGTTGCGGCGCTCGGTCCAGCGGACCTGGCCGATCGGGTAGTCGCGGCCTTCGAGTTCGTACTCCGGGTCGTAGCGGCCGGGGCCGTACGAGCGGGAGAACCGGACGTCGAGTTCCTTTTCGTAGTAGGCGTTCCACGGCAGGTTCAGCGAGCACTTGCCGATGTCGATCACCCGGCCGCGGTCGCGGGCCAGCTTCGCGGCCAGCTCCACCGGCTCGTTCGTGCTGCCGCCCGCGGCGAGGTACACCTGGTCGACGCCGTGCCCGGAGCTGATCTCCGCGACGGCGGTGTCGATGACGCCGGACGACGGGTCGCCGCATTTCAGCGCGCCGAGCTGTTCGGCGAGCGCGCACCGCGTCGGGTCCGGGTCGACGCCGACCACACGGACCCCGGAGGCGACCAGCAGCTGCACGACCAGCTGGCCGATCAGGCCGAGCCCGATGACCAGCGCGATGTCGCCGATCTGCGGTTCGCCCTGGCGGACGCCCTGCATCGCGATCGAGCCGACCGTGCCGAACGCGGCGTGCCGCGGGTCGACCCCGTCGGGCACCTTCGTGTACAGGTTCTTGGGCACCCAGTTCAGTTCCGCGTGCAGCGCGTGCTCGTTCCCGGCGCACGCCACGTAATCCCCGACAGCGACGTCGTGGATGCCCGCGCCGACCTCCTCGACCACACCGCACAGCGAGTACCCCAGCGGCGTGTACGAGTCGAGTTTGTTCATCGCCTTGCGGTAGGTGGCGCCCAGCCCGTTGGTCGCGACGCTCTGCATCACCTTCGCGACCTGGTCCGGCCGCGCCTTCGCCTTGCCCACCAGCGAAAGGCTCGCCTCGGACACCTTCATCATCTCGGTGCCGGTGGAGATCAGCGAATAGGCGGTGCGGACCAGCACACCGCCCGCTTTGCACGCGGGGACTTCGACGTCGAGGAGCGCCAGCTCCCCGCTCTTGTAGTTCTGCACTACCTGCTTCACGTCGCTCCTCAGCGATCAGGTGGTCCGGGCCGCGACGGCGCCGCGGTACCAGTACTCGAGGGTCAAGATGTGCCAGAGGTGCTTGGACCGGTCCTGCTGCCCGGACGCGTCTTCGTCCACGAGCTTCCGCAGGGCCTCACGACGGAGGAACCCGGCCTTCACCAATTCACCTTCGTTCGTCACCTCGCGCACCAGGGGCGCGAGGTCGCGGCTCATCCAGGCCCGCAGCGGCGCGCTGAACAGGCCCTTCGGCCGGTGCACGATCTCGGCGGGGAGGATCGACAGCGCCGCTTCCTTCAGCGCCATCTTCCCTTGGCGCTTCACGATCTTCTTGTCGCCGGGGATCCGGAACGCGGCCTTGACGACCTCGATGTCGACGAACGGCGTCCGCACCTCGGTGGAGGCCGCCATGCTGGACCGGTCGGTGTAGGTGAGGTTGAGGCCCGGCAGGAAGAGCCGGGAATCGGCGAGGCACATGCGGTTCACGAAGTCCGACAACGTGTTGTCGTGATAGGTGTCCGCGTGCTCGGTGAGCACGTCGTCGACGGCGCCCGCGAGGTCCGGGTTCAGCAGCCCGGCGAGTTCGGCCTGGTCGTACATCGTGTAGCTGCGCCGGAACGCGGTCTCCTCCGGCAGTTCCGCGAACGAGAGGAACCGTTTGGCGAACCGGACCGACCGGAATCCGCGCTTCGACGTCGCCACCGGCAGTCTGTCCACAAGGGACTCCACCGGACGGCGGACGAGACCGGGGACCCGCTGGTACTGGAGGGCGATCTTGTTCGCGAGGTGCTTGCGGTAGCCGGCGAACAGCTCGTCCGCGCCCATCCCCGACAGCATCACCTTGACGCCCGCCTCGCGGGCGGCGGTGCAGATCAGGTAGCTGTTGATCGCCGCCGGGTCGCCGATCGGCTCGTCGAGGTGGTAGGTCATCCTCGGCAGCAGGTCCAGCACCTGCGGCGCGATCTCGATCTCGTGCAGGTCGACACCGAACTTCGCGGCGACCTTCTTCGCGTACATCAGGTCGTCCGGCATCGCCTCGAACTTCGCGTCCTCGGCCCGGAAGCCGATGGTGTACGCGGAGATCCCCGGCTGCTCGCGCGCGGCGAGCGCGGTCAGGTAGCTGGAGTCGAGCCCGCCGGAGAGGAACGTCGCGACCGGCACGTCGGCCATCAGGTGCTTGCGCGTCGAGTCCTCGATGACGGCGTTGAGGTCGAAGTCGCCTTCGTAGGCGGCGCCGTCCTCGGCGACCTGCCGCAGCGACCAGAAGGTGCCGCGTTCGACGTCGCCGTTCGGCCGGAACCGCGCCCAGCTGCCCGGAGGGAGTTTCTCGGCTTCGGTGAACGCGCACCGGCCGTCCGGGACCCAGTAGTAGAGCAGGGACGCGACGAGCGCGGTGTCGTCGACGGTCAGCGAGCCACCCAGCTCGGTGGCCAGCGCCTTCAGCTCGGACGCGAACGCGACGCCCTTGCCGCGGCGCACCAGGAAGAGCGGTTTGATGCCCAGCTGGTCCCGCACCAGGGTCAAGGCGCCGGTGCGCTCGTCGAAGACGCCGAACGCGAACATGCCGCGCAGCCGGTGCAGGCCCTCGGTGCCCCATTCGCGCCAGGCTTCCAGGACGACCTCGGTGTCGGACGTCCCCCGGAAGCGGACGCCGCCCGCTTCGAGTTCCTTCCGCAGTTCCGGCGAGTTGTACAGCTCGCCGTTGTAGGTCAGCGCGAGCCCGTCCTTGACCATCGGCTGCGCGCCGGTCTCGGTCAGGTCGACGATCGACAGCCTTCGGTGTCCTAAGTGGACTTCACCCTCACCGGCCCGGTGGTCGTACCGCCCCGAACCGTCCGGTCCGCGATGGGCGAGGATCTTGGTCAGCCGGTCGGTGAGCGGTCCCCCGTCCGGCCAGAAGTAGGCCCCTGCGATGCCGCACATCTGCTTTCGCTCCCCTTACAAGGCTTCGGCGTTATCCGGTGACACAGGTGAGAAACGTTTGGTCGGCTGATCGGCGTTGTCGTGGTCCTCGGGCCGCTTGTACGGCGTCGGCGGACGACGTCGCGCGGCCTTCTTCTCCCGAGGCGGCTCCAGCACCCGCTCGACGGTGCGCTCGGCGTCCGTCTCGACCGGCGCCACCGTCGAAAGCCGCCGCACCGGCGCGTCCTCGTCGGGGAACATCTCGACCGGTTTCGGCGCGGGCCGCGGCACCCGCCGTTCCGGCGCGGCCTTCCGCTCGGGGAGGACCTTGCGCTCCGGCGCGACCGGGCGGGCGGGCGCCACCGGACGCGCGGTCATCACCGGCCGCGCGGGCACGGGCACCGGCTCCGGAACGGCGCCCGCACGGCCGCGCAGCGCGGTGTGCAGGCCGTCCCACAGCGTCCCGTCGGTGTGGTCGCGCGGATCCGGATCCACCACGACGACGCCGATGATCGGGATGCGCCGGTCCGCCAGCTGACGGGCGACGGTGTGCAGCCATTCGGTGTTCGCGTGCGCGGTGCGGACGACGAGGATCGTCTCCTCGCCGAGGAACTCGATGTCGGTCCACGCCGTGCCCGGCTCGATCGAGCCGACGCCGATACGCCGTTCCTTGCCTGCCACCGGCGCGTCACCGCGGTCGAGGACCTGGATCTGAGCGTCGCCGACCAGCTCGCGGAGGTTCGCCTTCGGCAGGTCGTCGACGAGCGTGATCGGCCCCTTCTCCGCCAGTTCGCGCGCCATGTCGACGGCGAGCGCGGCGGTGATCTGACGGGCGCCGAGGTCGAGCAGCGAGACGGAACCGCCCTCCTCCCGGACGGCGCGGACCAGGGTCACCGCGACCCGCCGGCGCCGGGTCGCTGCTCCCGAACGCCGCAGGAACCGCGGCGGTTCGGGCAGCTGCGCGATCACGGAGGCGCCGAGGTGACGCGAGATCTCCCGGCGCAGCACCGGCCGGTCCTTCACCACGCTCGTGATCGCCGCGAGCCCCAGTCCGGCGAGCAGCCCCAGCGCGAGGCCGATCCCCATGTCGGTGCCGAGGGTCTTGAGCAGCGATTTCGGCAGGATCCGCGGCGCGTCCACGATCTGCGTCCCGGCGGCGACCTTCGGCGTGCCGATACCCGCCTCCTGCGCGCGGCCGTCGTAGTCGGAGATCTTGGAGTTCAGTTCCGCCCGGCGCGAGTACAGCCGCTCCAGCTGGGCGGGGTTGGCGTTGCGGCCCTTGGCCTCTTCGGTGACGATCGACGCTTCGATCGGGGTGAGCTCGTTCTGGGCCTGGTTCCGCTGATCGAGCAGGGCCTTCTGCTGAGCGGCCGCGGCCGCCTGGTTGCGGCCGATGTACTCGGCGATGAAGGCGTCGGAAATCGCCTGCGCACGGGAAAGCGCCTCGTCCTTGGTCTTGCCCTTGACGGTCAGCTGGAGGACGTTGTTCGTCAGCCCGATCCCGTCGTAGTCCTTGAGGAACTCCTCCGGTGGCTGGGTGCTGTTCAGCTTCTTGAGCGCCGCACCGGCGGTCTTGGTGGTCTTGAGCACGGCGACGTCGGTCCGCATCAGCGTTCCGCTGTCGGTGGGCGAATCGTCGGGGTGGATGACGAGGATCTGCGCCACCGCGGTGGGCGGCGACGGCAGGAGCATCGCGACGAGCCCGCCGGCGATCAGCCCCAGCAGGGCGGTGGCCATCCAGAGGCGGCGGCGTCTCCGGATCGAGACGACCAGCCGCTGAAGGTCGATGAGCGGTTCGGACTTGGTCTTTTCTGCGCTGGTCACGCGGTACCTGCCAGTGCTTCGTGGTCGGTGGAGGTGGTGGCGCCGGAGCGGGTGCGGGTCGGCCGGACCGGGCGGATCAGCACGGCGCCCACCACGGCGAGCCCGGCGTCGGCGACGGCTTCGGCGATCCCGACCAGCTCCCAGGCGGACCGGGAACCGAGGCCCGCCACGACGACGATCCCTTCGGCGCCGGTGTCTTCCGCGTCTTCGATGACGGGCCGCACCGGGGAAACCCTCGCCACGGTGCACCACCGATCGGCGAGGGCGGCGAGCCGTTCGGCGGCCACCAGCCCGGCGTGGTCGTCTTCGGCGGCCACGATGAGCAGCCGCCGGTGCGGGAGCCGGGAGACCAGCCGCCGGTAGTGGACTTCGACGTCGATCTCGTCGGCGTGGACGTCGACCCGCGGGATGTTCCACGGCCTGTCGTCCCGGAGGAGCTTGGCGCGCAACGTCTTCCCGGCGGGGCGGTCTTCGACGGCGTCGAAGGTGGCCAGCACCGGACCGCCGATCGCCGCGGCGATCTCCTCCTCGTCCTTCAGCCGCCGGTCGGTGCGGGCGGTGAAGAGATGCCCGAACAGGCCGATGATGAAGAACAGCGCCGCGCCGCCCAGCGCCAGTTGCGGCAGGGTGGGCGCCGCCGCCGCGGACGGCAGTTCGGCCGAGCCGAGCACGACAATGTTGCCGAGCCCGCTGGCGGTGTCGGCCGCGTTGAGGCTGGACATGGCCGACTCGATCGACGTGCGCAGGCCCTGCAGTTCTGTGCGGAGCTGGACGCTCTCCACGGTCGTCTTGCCTTCGTTGACCTTCGTGGAGAGTTCGCTGATCCGCTGGTTCGTCTGCGCGACCTGCTGCCGCAGCGTCTCGCGGCGTTCCTGCGCCAGCTGCACCGCCGCGTCGCCGGAACCGGCGATGATCTGCGTCGAGTACTTCACGAACTCGGCCGCGACCTGGTCGGCCATCCGCTGCGTCTGTTCGGCGGTGTCACCGGTGGCCTCGATGGTGATGACATTGCCCTGTGCGACCGACGTGGTCACCTTGTCCCGGAGGTCGGCGCCGGTCTCACCGTCGCCGAGCCCGGCGGCGGCCCGGTCGAGCACGACCGAGCTGGTCGCCACCTCGGCCTGGGTGAGCAGTTCGTCCGCTTCGCGCGGGCCTTGCAGCAGCACGTTGGACGACGTCCGGTAGCCGGGAGAAAGGATCACCGACGATCCCGCGCCGATCAGGGCGCCGAGTAGGGCGAGGACCACCAGGGTCCGCCATCGCCCGCGCAGAACCTGTCCGATCATGGACAGGCGCACCGTGTCGTCAGTCAAAGCCGGGATCTCCCATCGGTGCGTGCGGGTGCAGCATCAATCCCGTCGAATCGACAGCGGTGTTGGTTACAGGATTGCCCGAGTCTTGTTCAAAACGCGATCGGGAAGTCGATCAACGGACGGCGGCCGCATAGGCCGCGAGCAGGGCTTTCTGGGAGTTCTCCCAGGAGAGCGGACCGGCGACGCGCTCCCGGCCCAGCTCGCCCATCTTCGCCCGGTCCTCCGGCGAGTCGAGCAGATGCGCGATCAGCTTCGCGAACTCCGGCTCGTCGTTCGCCGGCGCGTACAGCGCGGCCTCGCCCGCCGAGACCCGGGCCTCCCGCAGCTCGAAGGAGACGATCGGGCGGCCCATCGCCATGTACTCCATGACCTTGTTCATGGTCGACACGTCGTTGAGCGGGTTCAGGGGGTCCGGCGACAGGCAGACGTCGGACGCGGACAGGTAGCGCAGCAGGTCGGCGTCGGAGATCCGGCCGGTGAACTCGACCTGGTCGTCGAGCTTCAGTTCCTTCGACAGCGCCACCATGGCGTCGAACGCGTCACCGGCTCCGATGAACACAGCGTGCCAGTCGGTGCGGCCGACCTCGTCACGCAGCGAAGCGAGCGCGCGCAACGCGTAGTCGACGCCGTCCTGCGGGCCCATCACGCCGAGGTACGCCAGCAGATGCGGCTTGCCCTTCTTCAGCTCGGGCTCGACCTCGACCTGATGGAAGCGCTCGACGACGGGCGCGCTGCGCACGACGAAGACGTCGTCCGGCGACTTGCCGCCGCGTTTCACGGCGACGTCCTTGTAGCTCTCGTTGGTCGCGATGACGACGTCGGCCGTCTTGTAGGTGCGGCGCTCCAGCGCGCAGACCGCGCGGTAGAGAAGGTCCTCGCCGCGGTCGAAGCGCGAGAGGTACAGCTCGGGGCAGAGGTCGTGCTGGTCGAAGATGAACTTCGCGCCCTGCCGCTTGAGGTAGAGCGCGACGAGGAACAGCATGTCCGGCGGGTTGCAGGCGTGCACGACGTCGACTTTTCCGACCTTGCGGGCCAGCCGGAGCGTGTGCCACAGCGCCGAGCCGTACTCCTGGACGTACCCGGCCGGACCACCGGTGGCGGCCTTCAGCGGGTACCGCAGGATGTGGACGCCGTCGACGGTGACTTCGGCCTCGGTGTCCCGTTTCGTCCCTTGTGGACAGATCACGTGGACTTCCCAGCCGGCGTCGCGAAGCGTCTGGCACTCCTGCCAGACGCGGCGATCGAAAGGGACGGAAAGGTTCTCGACGAGGATGAGAGCTTTACCAGGCAAGACCGACATATCCCTCTTCAGTCCGGCGCCGGTCGGCGTCCGGTACGCGGACGAGATCGATGATCGTGTGGCCGCCGCCCGCCGGGAGCGCCGCGAGGACGTCGGGGTCGGCCGTGCCGATGAGGCAGACCTCGGCGTGGTCGACGACCTCTTCGATGGAGCCGGCGAGCAACTGGCCGAGATGCGGCAGCCTGCCCTCGATGTACTCGCGGTTCGCGCCCATCAGCCGGGACAGGCTGACGTTGGCGTCGTAGATGCGGAGGTCGTACCCCTTGCCGAGCAGCCGCTCCGCGAGCTCGACGAGCGGGCTCTCGCGGAGGTCGTCGGTGCCGGGTTTGAAGGACAGGCCGAACAGCCCGATCTTGCGTTTTCCGGTGTGCGCGACCAGATCGAAGGCACGCTGGAGATGTTCGTCGTTGGAGGGCAGCACATGCGAAAGGATCGGGACGGCGACGTCCGCGCGGTGCGCGGCGTAGACCAGGCCGCGCAGATCCTTGGGGAGGCACGAGCCGCCGAAAGCGAACCCGGGGCGAAGGTAGGCGGGGCTGATGTTGAGCTTGCGATCGGCGAGGAAGACGTCGATCACCTGGTGCGAGTCGAGCCCCAGGGCACGGCAGATGGCGCCGAGCTCGTTCGCGAAGCCGATCTTGAGGCCGTGGAAGGAGTTGTCGGCGTACTTCGTCATCTCGGCGACCGGGATCGCGACGCGGAAGACCTCGCCGGGAAGCCCTTCGTAAAGCGCCGCGACGACGTCGCCGCTGGCCGGGTCGAGCTCGCCGATGACGGTCTTGGGCGGGTCGAAGAAGTCCTTGACGCTGCTCCCCTCGCGCAGGAACTCGGGGTTCACCGCGACGCCGAAGTCGACGCCGGCCGTACGGCCGGACGACTTCTCGAGGATGGGGACGAGCAGGTCCAGGCAGGTGCCCGGGAGCATGGTGCTGCGGAAGACGACGGTGTGCCGCTCGGTCTTGTCCGCCAGCGCCTCGCCGATCTCCTCGGCGACGCGTTCCAGGAACGCCGTCGACAGGCTGCCGTTCGGCGCCGACGGGGTACCGACGCAGATCAGGGAGACTTCGCTGTCCGCGATCGCCTGTCTGACGTCGGTGGTCGCTCTCAGCTTGCCCTCGGCGACCACCTCCGCGGTCAATTCCCCGATGCGTTCCTCGACCACCGGCGCCTTGCCGCCGGAAATGAGGTCGATCTTCACCGGGTTCACATCCACCCCGACGACCTCGTGCCCGCGCCCGGCAAGGCACGCAGCCGACACGCAACCGACGTAACCGAGCCCGAACACACTGATCTTCATGACGAATTCCTCCAGCCGCATTCCGCTGACCGTTGGTCGGCGGACGGACCGGGTTCGTTACCGGTGTCCGTCGTTCGCCTTCTTTTGGCGGAATGCCTGTGCGGCAAGGGAATCACTCATCGCTCGACGGGGGCGAAACGCTACAGACGACGCGTAACGATCTCGTGAGTGTTCGGGCGGCGGTACATGGTGGGTCAAGGTGGTCGTGAGTGGCGATTCGGGTTAGAAAACCCCAAGCACAACACCCACCACCACGAAACAAAACCACAAACCGGCGGGCCAGCAACGCACGACCGACGGGAGGGGGAGGA
>NZ_JBFBGL010000017.1:0-137721 GCF_040684635.1 Amycolatopsis sp. NPDC089917
CGACCCAGCGTTCTCCGGCAGCTCCATGGGTCGCGAAAGCCACTTTCGGGACGTCAGGTGTCTCGAAAGTGGCTTTCGCGACACCCGAAGTCGGCGGGCACGCGAGCGGGGAGCATGACGCCCTTGCCTTTCCGCCCGGCAGAACCGGAATCGCCACTCACGACCACCGTTCGCTAGGCGGAACTCGCGTGATCAAAGACGTGACACGCGTGTCGTCCCTTCGATCACGCGAGTTCGCCGTCCGATCACGTGAGTTCCGCCTTCGATCACGCGAGTTCGGCTAAGCGGAGAAGACCCCGGTGACGGCGGCCGCCGCCGAGATCAGCGCGAGCCAGACCGGCGGGACGACGTCCTTGGGCCCGTCGCCCGCCCGCACGTGGGCGATCGCCGCCCCGATCAGCAACGCCGTCAGGCCGATCGCCGCGGCGATCCCCAGCGGCAGCCAGAAGAAGCCGGCCACCAGGCCCGCCGCCCCGGCGACTTCGAGCGCGCCGATCCTCTGGATCTCCCGGACCGAGAAGCCGAGCCTCTCGGTCCGGGAGACCAACGACGGCTGACGCAGGACCTTCGCCACCCCCAGTACGGCGAAGATCGCGGCCAGCAGGAGGGAAAGCACGGCGGAAAACACGGCCATCACGGAACTCCTCGGTGTGAAGGGACTTGTCAGACCGTGACGCGGCGCATCGTGGCGAACCCGCCCGCGCCCGCGACGGCCACCAGCACGGCGAGCACCCCGGTCAGGCCGCCGACGGTCAGCGTGCCGAAGAACGTGCCGACCTTCGACCACGAGTCGGTCCAGCTGAGCAGCACCACCGCGCCCAGCAGCACCAGGACCTGCGCCGCGGCGAACAGGACCACGCCCACCACCGAAGCGCGGCGGTAGATCAGGCCGTACCACATGCCGTAGAGGTACATCAGCGTCAGGAACACGAACGCCGTGAGCAGGGTCAGGTACCAGGGCCCGTCGAGCAGCCACGGCACCCGGAAGTAGTTGAGCCCGAGTCCCCAGCCGCCGGTCGCCTGCTCGATCGCCTGGAACACGGCGATCCCCACCGCGTACACCGCGGAGAGCCCGGCGACCAGCAGGACCGTGCCCAGGTAGTACGACCGCCGGGACACGCCGAGCGCGAGCCCGAACGGCAGCGACTTCGTCATGCTCATGGCGCCGCAGACGAGCATGAAAACGAAGAGCGTGAACAGGCCGCCGGAGTAGTTCTGCTCGGGCTTGTCGGGGATCACCGAGAAGATGACCAGGTTCACCCCGAAGGCGAAGAGCGTGACGCCGACCGGGAGGACCAGGTACTGGAGCCGGTCCACCAGGTGATAGCGCGCGACGTTGATCAGGGTGTTCATGCGGACGCCTCCTCTGCGGTCGTCGCCTGTCCGTTGGAGGTGTGCACCATCAACTGCTGCAAGGAAAGCGGTTCGAGCTTCAGGTGCAGCGCCTGCGCCCTGGCCTTCGCGGCCGCGTCGAGCGAGTCGGCGACGGTGACCGAGGCCCGCGAACCGATCTTGCGCCGGTGCAGCACCCGGCGGCCGGCGACGAAGTCGTCCACCGCGAGGGCGGGACCGCTGACCGTGGCGGCCGAACCGCGCAGGTCGTCGGCGGGCGCGTCGAGGACGACGCGGCCCTTGTCGATCATCACGACGTGCTCCAGCAGATCGGCCACTTCGTCGATCAGGTGCGTGGAAAGCAGGACCGTGCGCGGGTGGGCCGAATAGTCGTCGAGCAACCGGTCGTAGAACAGCTGTCGCGCGACGGCGTCGAGACCCGCGTACGGCTCGTCGAGCAGCGTGAGTTCCGCTCGCGCCGCCAGCCCGATCGTGATCGACAGCGCCGAGCGCATCCCTCGCGAGAGCTTCTTGATCGGGCGCTTCAGCGGCAGAGCGAAGTCGCGCAGCAGCGTGTCGGCGAGTTCGGCGTCCCAGTTCGGGTAGAACCACGACGCCGCCGCGAGGGCGTGCCGGACCTTGAAGTCCGGGAACTGCTGGTCCTCGCGGACGAGCACCATGCGCCGCAGCACTTTCTCGTTCTCGACCGGGTTCTCGCCGAACACGCGGACCGAGCCCGCGCTGGCGAACTCCTGGGCGGTGACGATGCGCAGGAAGGTGCTCTTGCCCGCGCCGTTGCGGCCCAGCAGGCCGGTGATCTTGCCTTCTTCGATGTCGACCGAGACATCGCCGAGCGCGAGGTGGTCGCCGTAGCGCCGGTTCAGGCCGGTGGTCGAAATGGTCGGCGTCATGCGGCGGGTCCTCCGTTCCGGTGTCCGTTCCCGCGGATGAGCGAGATCAGGGTTTCGTCGTCGATGCCGAGGCGCCTCGCTTCGATGAGCATCGGGTCGAGGTACTGCTCGGCGAACCGCTGCCGCCGGTCGGTGAGCAGCTTCTGCCGCGCGCCGCCGGCGACGAACATGCCGATACCGCGCCGCTTCTCGAGCAGGCCGTCGTCGGCGAGCACGTTGATTCCCTTGGCCGCCGTCGCCGGATTGATCCGGTAGAAGGCGGCGAGTTCGTTGGTTGACGGCACGCGTTCCCCCTCGGCCAGGCTTCCCTCGGCGATGTCGTCGGCGATCTGTTCGGCGATCTGCACGAACAGGGGCGTTCCTTCGTCGAGCACGACACCTCCGTCCCCAGTCTTCGTGCACCTCGTTGGTGCGGTGGTTCATTGCTGGACTAAGTAACCCATGAACCACCCGCCGAACGCAAGTGGCTTCCGCCGTGCGCACTACTGTGCAATGCGTGGTACCTTCTGTTGCGTAAGACTGGAGGGACGCGACTGTGGAGATCAGTCAGCTGCTAAAAGGCGTGCTGGACCTCGCCGTTCTCGCGGTGCTTCGCGGGGAGGACGGCTACGGCTACGACGTGCTCCGAAGACTCCGGGTCGCGGGGTTGCAGGAGGTGGGTGACGCTTCGGTGTACGGGACGCTCCGGCGGCTGTACAAGGCGGGCCTGCTGACGTCCTACGTGGTGCCGAGCGAAGAAGGCCCGCACCGGAAGTACTACAGCCTCAACGAGCCGGGACGTCAGCGCCTCGAAGAGTCGGGGCAGACCTGGCGGACTTTCGCCACGACGATGAACAGCCTGTTGGGAGAGGCAGCATGAGCACGCAGAATCCGACCGCCGTGCGGGTGTATCTGGCGAGGGTCAGGAGCGCGCTCGCCGACCTGCCCGAGAGCGAAGTCGAGGAAATCCTCGAAGACGTCCGGCCGCACCTCGCCGAAATGGAGGCGGAACTGGGGGACAACCCCAAGGTCGACGCCCTGATCGAGCGTCTGGGCAGCCCCGAGGGCTACGCCGCCGAATTGCGCGCGTCCGGTGGCTATCCGCCGCGCCCGCCCGGCTCGGGTGACCTGAGCACCGTGCTGAAGGAGAAGACCGGGATCGGCGGAGCGCGGTTCGCCTTCTGGGGACTGGTGTTCTCCATGGGCGGTTTCGCGCTGTTCGGCTTCGCGGCCGCGGTGTGGGTCCGGGTGGAACCGTTGCTGGGCCTGCTTTTCGTCGCTCCCGTGCTCGCGATCAGCGTCGCCTACGTGGTCCGGCGGGGCGTCGCCCCGATCGCCGAATTGCCCGAGGTGATCAAGCTTCGCGAGATCGTGAAGTCGTTCCAGAGCAACCGGAACGACAAGGGACTGAGCTACTTCCGCACGCTCAAGCCTGCCTGGTGGGTGCTGTGCGCGGCGGTGCTGGTCGTGTTCGGCCTGCTGCTCGTGCTCCGCGACGCCGAGGCCGTCCTGTTGCTGCCGTTGATGTTGCTGGCGGCCGTCGCGGTGGTCTGGGCGGGACCGAAGCTGAAGACCGACCGGCGGCTGCTGTGGCTGGCCGTGCCGATCTCGGCGTTCGTCATCGGCAGCATCCTCGGCGGCGCGGGCGCGGCCGTCGATCTGATCGCCAAACGGTCCTACGGCGGCAGTTCCTACAACAGCGGCTACACGCCGAACTACAACGACACCTACGGCAATCCGCAGTTGATGTACGGCAGCCAGGACGTGGAGAACATCTACGCGTTCGACGCCGAGGGCAAGCCGCTGACGGAGATCTACCTCTACGACGAGAACGGCCGTCCGCTCAGCACGACCCGGTACGCCTGCGAGAAGAGCACGGGTGAGAAGCGGAGGGCCGGCGACGACAACCGCTATCCGCGCCCGCTCATCGAGCGGGGTGTCGAGGACAACCAGGGGAGCCGCAACGGCTACAACGGTTCCCGCGGCTACTGCGAGGAAAAGGTCGAGGTCCCGTTCAGCGCGGCGATCCCGAAGGGTGCCCCGGTGCAGCCTTCCGCGACCCCTCAGGCGCCGCCGTCGAGTTCCACCCAGCCGACGCGCTAGGTGGTCCGGGTGAGGGCGGACGTCGGGGGCCGCCTTCACCCGAATCGGGGAGAGCCGCGAAAGTCACTTTCGAAGACATCGGGGATCGGGAAAGTGGCTTTCGCGGCATTTCTCTTTTGTGACCTGGCGGAGCACTTTCGTTCCAGGTCATGGCCGCTACCCTTTTCGGATGCGTCACCGCGACGAGCCGACTCTCGAACGCGAGCGCGAACTCGGGAGGATCGAAGCGGCACTCGCCTCCGCCACGGCGGGCGAGGGCCGGGCGGTGGTCATCGAAGGCAGGGCGGGGATCGGCAAGACCCGGCTGCTGCAGGAGACCCACGCGCTCGCGAAAGGCCGCGGCTTCGGCAGGGCGCGGGCCTTCGGCGACGCGCTCGAAGAAGCGCTGCCCTGGGGCGTCGTCCGTCAACTGGTCGAGTCTTTGTTTTCCCGCCATGGCGAGGAAGTCCTCGACGCCGCGGCCGGTGATCCGAGCGAAGCCGAACTCGCCAGGACGCTGCACGCGTTGTGGTGGGTCGCGGTCGACCTCTCGGCGGCCCGGCCGTTGCTGATCACGGTCGACGACGCGCACTGGGCGGACCCGTCGTCGCTGCGGTTCCTCGTCTATCTCTCCCGCCGGATCGCCGACCTCCCGATCGCGCTCGTCGTGGCGACCCGTCCGCCCGCGGAGCACACCGGGCCGCTGGCGCTTCTGAGCGTCTCACGGCAAGCGGAACGCGTGCTGCCGAAAGGGCTTTCACCCGAAGCCCTCGCCGAACTCGTGGCCGCCCGCGGGGTGCCCCCGGCCTGGGCCGTGGTCACCGCGCTGCACGAAGCCAGCGGCGGAAATCCTTTTCTGGTCGGGGTTCTCGCCGACGAGCTCGACGTGCTCGGGCTGCCGCTCGATCGCGGCACGACCGCGAACAAGGTCGGAAAGCTGGGTCCCAGCACCGTTTTCCACGCGGTTCTGGGCAGAGTGCCGCGAGAGGCCGTCGCGCTCGCCGGAGCGGTCGCGATCCTCGGCACCGGCGGTGCTCCGTGGCGGGCAGGAGCGCTGGCGAAGCTGGACGCCGCAGGACTTTCGGCCGCCGTCGAGGCACTGATCTCGGCCAACGTCTTCACCGCCGACGGAGACCATCTCGTCTTCGTCCATCCTGTCGTCCGCGAGGCCGTTCTCGCCGAGCTGGGCCCGATCGACCGCGCGGCGTTGCACGCTGCCTCGGCGAAGGCGTTGTACGCGGCGAAGGCACCAGAGGACCGGATCGCCGCTCATCTCGTGCAGGCCCCGAGAGGCACCTTGCCGGACTCCGCCGCGATCCTGCGCCGGGCCGCGGCGGCGCTGCTTTCGGCGGGCGATCCGGGAACGGCCGCCGCGCATCTGCGCCGGGCCGTCGAGGAGAGCCCGGACGATGCCGCGTTGCGGGCCGAACTCGGCCACGCGCTGCTCCGCACGGGTGAGACCGTGGAGGCGCGGCGGCAGCTCCTCGTGGCGGCGGACGGGGTTCCCGACGCCGAACTCGTCGCGGCCGCCGCGTCGGCCACGACGGTCGTCGACGGACCCGAAGCCGCCGTCGCCGAACTCCGTGAGGCGATCGCCGCCCGCCCCGGCGGCCCGCGCGATCCCGGCCGGATGCATCTGGAGGCGCGGCTCGCGGTGGTCCGCTCGTTCCTGCCGCACCATCGCCGGACGGCGTCCGATCACCTGCGCGAGTACGCGAGCCTGAGCGGCGGCACGCCCGACGAGCGCACCCTGCTCGGCCTGCTCGCGCAAATGGGGCGCTACGAGGTCCGTCCCGCGGGCGAGGTCGCCGCGACCGCCCGTCGCGCGCTCGCCAACGGCGCCTATTTCGAAGACGCCACCGGCAGCATCGACGCGATGGTCGGCTGGGTGGTCGCGATGCTCGCGCTGATCTCCGCCGACGGGATCGAAGAGGCGGGCCGGGAGATCGAACGCGCGCGGCAGCGGGTGCGGGTACACGGTTCGCCCGTCGAATTCGCGATGGTCGCCAACGCCGCGCTGTTCCTCGACTGGCGGCTCGGCCCTGGCCGCCACGCTGACCACCCTGGCCGCCACGCTGCCCGCCTTGGCGCTGTCCGCCGCCCTGGCCGCGGTCACGGCCGCCCTGCTCGCGAGCGGGCTTGCCGGGCTCGTCGTCCAGGCGCAGCGTCAGCGAGATCCGCTTGCGCGGCACGTCGACCTCCAGCACCTTCACCTTGACGATGTCGCCCGGCTTCACGACCTCACGCGGGTCCTTGACGAAGTTCTTCGACAGCGCCGAGACGTGCGCGAGCCCGTCCTGGTGCACGCCGACGTCGATGAACGCGCCGAACGCGGCCACGTTCGTCACGACGCCTTCCAGGCGCATCCCCGGCTTGAGGTCGCCGATCTTGTCGACGCCCTCGGCGAAGGTCGCGGTCTTGAACGCCGGACGCGGGTCGCGGCCCGGCTTGTCGAGCTCGGAGAGGATGTCGGTGACCGTCGGCAGACCGAACGTCTCGTCGACGAACTCGGCAGGCTTCAGCGCCTGCAGCGTCCGCGTGTTGCCGATCAGCGCGCGGATGTCCGTGCCGGTGGAGGACAGGATCCGCCGCACCACCGGATAGGCCTCCGGGTGCACCGAGGACGAGTCGAGCGGGTCGTCGCCGTCCGGGATGCGGAGGAAGCCCGCGCACTGCTCGAACGCCTTGGGGCCGAGGCGCGCGACCTCCTTGAGCCCGGTCCGCGTCTTGAACGGCCCGTTCTCGTCGCGGTGCGCCACGATGTTCTCCGCCAGCGTCGTCGTGATGCCCGAGACGCGGGTCAGCAGCGGCGCCGACGCGGTGTTGACGTCCACGCCGACCGCGTTCACGCAGTCTTCGACCACCGCGTCGAGCGAACGCGACAGCGAGATTTCCGACAGGTCGTGCTGGTACTGCCCGACACCGATCGACTTCGGGTCGATCTTCACCAGTTCAGCCAGCGGGTCCTGCAGCCGCCGCGCGATGGAGACCGCGCCGCGCAGCGAGACGTCCATGCCCGGCAGCTCCTGCGACGCGAACGCCGACGCCGAGTACACCGACGCGCCCGCCTCGGAGACGACGGCCTTGGTCAGCTTCAGTTCCGGGTGCTTCTTGATCAGCTCGCCGGCGAGCTTGTCGGTCTCGCGCGACGCGGTGCCGTTGCCGATCGAGATCAGGTCCACCCGGTGCCGCGCGCACAGGGCGGCGAGTTCGGCGATGGACTGGTCCCATTTGTTGGCGGGCTGGTGCGGGTAGATCACGTGGGTGGCGACGACCTTGCCGGTCGCGTCGACCACGGCGACCTTGACGCCGGTGCGGAAGCCCGGGTCGAGGCCCATCGTGGCGCGGGTGCCCGCCGGTGCGGCGAGCAGCAGGTCGCGCAGGTTCGCGGCGAACACGCGGACGGCGTCGTCCTCGGCGGACTGGCGCAGCCGCATCCGCAGGTCGATGCCCAGGTGCAGCAGGATCTTCGTGCGCCACGCCCAGCGGACGGTGTCGCCGAGCCACTTGTCGCCGGGGCGGCCTTCGTTGGCGATGCCGAACTTGTGCGCGATGCGGTTCTCGTACTCGGTGGGCCCGGTCTTGGGCTCCTCGGAAGGCTCCTCGGACTCCATCGACAGGTCGAGGACTTCTTCCTTCTCGCCGCGCAGCATCGCGAGGATCCGGTGCGAGGGGAGCTTGGTGTAGGGCTCGGAGAACTCGAAGTAGTCGGAGAACTTCGCGCCTTCTTCGGCCTTGCCGTCGCGGACCTTCGAGGCCAGCCGGCCTTCGGTCCACATCTTCTCGCGCAGCTCGCCGATCAGGTCGGCGTCCTCGGCGAAACGCTCGACGAGGATCGCGCGGGCGCCGTCCAGCGCGGCCTGCGCGTCCGCGACACCCTTGTCGGCGTCGACGAACACCGCGGCGGCGGCCTGCGGGTCGGTGTTCGGGTCGCTCAGCAGCCCGTCGGCGAGCGGCTCCAGACCGGCCTCGCGGGCGATCATCGCCTTCGTCCGCCGCTTGGGCTTGTACGGCAGGTAGATGTCCTCCAGGCGGGACTTGGTGTCCGCCGCCATGATCGACGCTTCCAGCGCCTCGTCCAGCTTGCCCTGGCCGCGGATCGACTCCAGCACCGCGACCCGGCGCTCGGCGAGTTCCCGCAGGTAGCGGAGTCGTTCTTCGAGCGTGCGGAGCTGGGCGTCGTCCAGCATCCCGGTGACCTCTTTCCGGTACCGGGCGATGAACGGCACGGTCGATCCGCCGTCCAGCAGGTCTACGGCCGCCTTGACCTGCCCCTCGCGCACGCCGAGTTCTTCGGCGATCTTCTGCTCGACTGTCTGCAGGCCCTGCACGCTCACTCCCACGCTCCTGAATCCGCCCTCGGGTGCTCTCGGACCCTGCATTCTGCCGCTCGTGCCGAGCCGACTTTCGTATGGCCTCCCCTAAGCGAACCCTTGACAGGTGGATTGGTCTGTACCATTTTGATGTGGCCGACATCACCCGTTCGTGGAGGCCAGTAGTGAAAGTCAAGCCGAAACACGCGTTCCTCGCCCTGCTGTCGTCTTTGGCCGTGTGCCTGGGGGTGACTTTCGCGGTCTCTGGCAGCGCCTCGGCCGCGAACATCCTGACCAACCCGGGCTTCGAACTCGGGACCACGAGCGGCTGGACCTGCTCCGGTACGTCCTCGGTGGTCAGCACGCCGGTCCACTCCGGCACCCGCGCGCTCAGCGCCACCCCCGCCGGGCAGGACAACGCCCGCTGCTCGCAGAGCGTGCCCGTCAAGGCCAACACCGCGTACACGCTGTCGGCGTGGGTGCAGGGCAGCTACACCTACCTCGGTGTCACCGGCACCGGAACGGGTGACAAGAACACCTGGACCCCGGGTGGCGGCGCCTGGTCCCAGCTGTCGCTGAGCTTCACCACCGGCACGTCCACCACCAGCGTCGAGATCTACCTGCACGGCTGGTACGGCCAGGCCGCGTACTTCGCCGACGACGTCAACCTGGACGGCCCCGGCGGCTCGCCCACCACGACGCCGACGACGACCACTTCGTCGCCCACCACCAGCACTTCGCCGACCACGTCGAACCCGCCGACCACCACGACGGGCAACCCGCCGACCGGGGACCTGCCGAAGCACGTGATCACCGGCTACTGGCAGAACTTCTACAACGGCGCGAAGGCGCTCAAGCTCGCCGACGTCCCGACGAAGTACAACATCATCGCGGTGTCCTTCGCCGACGCGACGACCACGCCGGGCGCGGTCACCTTCACCCTCGACTCGGGTCTGTCGAGCCAGCTCGGCGGCTACACCGACGCGCAGTTCAAGGCCGACATCAAGACGGCGCAGGCGCGCGGGCAGAAGGTCATCCTGTCCGTCGGCGGTGAGAAGGGCACGATCCGCGTCGACTCCTCGGCCGCGGCGACGAACTTCTCCAACAGCATGAAGACGCTCATCGCGAACTACGGCTTCGACGGCGTCGACATCGACCTCGAGAACGGCGTCAACTCGACCTACATGGCGCAGGCGCTGCGGGCCATCCACGCGGGCGGCGGCACGGTCATCACCATGGCGCCGCAGACGATCGACATGCAGAGCACCGGCGCGGAGTACTTCAAGCTGGCGCTGAACGTCAAGGACATCCTGACGATCGTCAACATGCAGTACTACAACAGCGGTTCGATGCTCGGCTGCGACCAGAAGGTGTACTCGCAGGGCACCGTCGACTTCCTCACCGGACTGGCGTGCATCCAGCTCCAGGGCGGTCTGCGGCCCGACCAGGTCGGTCTCGGCCTGCCCGCCTCGGGCTCGGCCGCGGGCGGCGGCTACCAGGCGCCCGGCAACACGGTCAACGCGCTGAACTGCCTCGCGAAGGGCACGAACTGCGGTTCGTTCAAGCCGTCGACGACGTACCCGACGATCCGGGGCGCGATGACCTGGTCGATCAACTGGGACGCCTCCCAGGGGTACTCCTGGTCGAACACGGTGAGCGCGGGCCTGGCCGGCCTCCCGTGATGACCCGCTAGACCGGGGCGGGTGCCGGCGTCGCGCGGGCGACGGCACCCGCCCTTTCCATGTCAGAGCGGGGTGAGCGGCAAGCGCAGGGCCGCGGGAGCCTCCGGAGGCACGACGGGCTTGAGCGGGGCGACAGGGTACAGCCGCCGGTAAGCGGAGCCGAGCGGCGGCCGCGGGTCGGCCTCACCCTTGTTGGGCCACAACGACATCGCGCGTTCCGCCTGCGCGGTGATGGTCAGCGACGGGTTCACCCCGAGGTTCGCCGAGATCGCCGATCCGTCGGCGATGTGCAGCCCTGGGTAGCCGTGCACGCGCTGGTACGGGTCGACGACGCCGGTCTCGGCGCTCTCGCCGATCGCGCAGCCGCCGATGAAATGCCCGGTGATGGGGATGTTCGCCAGATCCGTCCACGCGCCCTGCGCGAGCCCGCCGATCTTGGCCGCCACCCGCCGGGTGACCTCGTGCCCGGCCGGGATCCACTCGGGGTTCGGATCGCCGATGCCCTGTTTCGTGGTCATCCGGCGGCCGAAGAGCCCGCGTTTCGTGTACGTGGTCACGGAATTGTTCAGCGTCTGCATCACCAGCAGCCCGACCATCCGCTCCGACCAGCGCCGCGGGTTGTGGAGCCGCACCAGGTTCCGCCGGTTCCGCCACAGCTCGCGCGCGCCGAGCGCCCACCGGCGCCTGCCCGGCTCGGCGTCCACGAGCACCGTCGTCAGCAGGCCCATGAAGTTGCTGCCCTTGCCGTAGCGCACCGGTTCGACGTGCGTGACGGCGTCGGGATGGATCGACGACGTGATCGCGACGCCGCGCGTGAAGTCCGTGTCCTTCCGCAGCGACCGCGCGGCGAGGACGGCCTCGGAGTTCGTCCTGGCGAGCAACCCCAGGCGCGGTGACAGCTCCGGCAGGGTGCCGGAGTCCTTCAACGAATGCAGAAGCCTTTGCGTGCCCAGGGAAGCGGCGGCGAACACGACCTGCTCGGCGGTGAAGGTCCTGCGAGCCCAGCGTCCCGTCCGGACGGTGTCGACCGCGTATCCGCCGTCGATCGGCCGGACCGACACCGCGGTGGTCAGCGGATGGACCTCCGTACCCGCTTTTTCCGCCAGGTACAAGTAGTTCTTGACGGTCGTGTTCTTCGCGCCGACGCGGCAGCCCGTCATGCACTCGCCGCAGTGCGTGCACGGCTTCCGTCGCGGCCCTTCGCCGCCGAAGAACGGGTCGACATCGCGCTCGCCGAAGTAGACGCCGACCGGGGTCGGCCGGTAGGTGTCCGCGATGCCCATGTCCTCGGCGACCTCGCGCAGTACGCGGTCGGCCGGGGTGATCAGCGGGTTCTCCGTCACGCCCAGCATCCGTTTCGCCTGGTCGTAGTGCGGGGCGAGCTCGGCCTTCCAGTCGGTGATGTGCGCCCACTGCGGGTCTTCGTAGAAGGTGTCCGGGGGTTCGTAGAGCGTGTTCGCGTAGACGAGCGAACCGCCGCCGACGCCCGCGCCGCTCAGCACGAACGTGTTCTTCAGCAGGGTCAGCCGCTGGATGCCGAAGCAGCCCAGTTTCGGGGCCCACAGGTACTTCCGCAGCCGCCAGGAGGTCTTCGCGAACTCGTCGTCGGCGAACCGGCGGCCGGTCTCCAGCACGCCGACGCGGTACCCCTTCTCGGTGAGCCGCAACGCTGTCACGCTGCCGCCGAAACCGGAGCCGATCACCAGCACGTCGTAGTTCATCGCGGTCCCGCCGTCCGGTAGTCGCCGAGGTCGAGGGTCTTCGTCCGGCGGTCGTACTCGGTCACCAAGCCTGGCCAGTTCGTGCTCACGCGGCCGTTCTCCTGGCGGTACCAGCTGGCGCAGGCCGACCAGACGCTGCGGTCGAGCCGCCGCTGGATCTCCTCGTCGTACCGCTGCTCGACCCCGGGAACGACGTCCATATAGGACACTTCGGGACGGCTGAGGTGTTCGACGGCCTGGCGGATGTAGCGGGCCTGCCGTTCGATCATGTAGATGATGGAGCCCGCGCCGAGGTTCGTGTTGGGGCCGTAGACGCAGAACAGGTTCGGGAAGCCCGGCACGGTCATGCCGAGGTACGCCCGCGCGCCGCCCTTCCACGCGTCGGACAGTGCCCTGCCGCCGAGGCCCTCCACCTTGAGCTCGCCGAGGAAGTCGGTCGCCGCGAACCCGGTCCCGTAGACGATGACGTCGGCTTCGTGCTCCACGCCGTCCTCGGTGAGCACCCCGGACGGCGTGATCGCGCTGATGTGCCGGGTCTCCACGGCGACGTTGTGCTGCGCGAGCGCGGGCAGGTACTCGTTGGTGAACAGGATCCGCTTGCAGCCCAGCGGGTAGTCCGGGGTGAGCTTCTCGCGCAGCGTCCGGTCCTTGATGTGACGGCGGCGCAACTGGGCCGTGCGGAGTTCGAAGACCTTGGCCAGGAAAGGATGTTTGGTCATCGCGTAGGTCGCGTACTCGGCGAGGAGGAAGATCCGGAGCCTGCCGAGCAGTTGCGTGGCCGGGAGGTGCCGGAACAGCCGCTGCTGCCAGCGCCGGTAGCGGGTGTCCCGTTTGGCCATGATGTACGGCGCGGTGCGCTGGAACACGGTCAGCTCGCCCGCCCGGCGCTGGAGTTCGGGCACGAACTGGATCGCGCTCGCGCCGGTGCCGATCACCGCGACCTTCTTGCCGCGCAGGTCGACGTCGTGGTCCCAGTGGGCCGAGTGGAAACTGGCGCCCTCGAAGGTTTCCTGGCCGGGGATGTCCGGCTGGACCGGTCGCGAGAGCTGTCCGACCGCGGGGACGAAGACGTTCGCTTCGAACGTCTCGCCGCCCGCGGTCTCGACCCGCCAGAGCCCGCGTTCCTCGTCGAAGGCCGCGCCGGTGACACGGGTGTCGAAGCGGATGTGCGGTTCGAGCCCGTAGCGGCGCACCACGCGCTTGAGGTACTCGTGGATGTCCGGTTGCAGGGAGAAGCGCTTCGGCCAGTCCGGGTTGGGTTCGTAGGAGAACGAGTACAGCGGCGACGGGATGTCGCAGCCCGCGCCGGGGTAGGTGTTCTCCCGCCAGACGCCGCCGGGTTCGGCGGCGCTCTCCAGGATGGTGAAGTCGTCGAACCCGGCGCGTTTGAGCTCGATCGCCATCCCGACGCCGCCGAAGCCAGTCCCTACGATCAGCACGCTCGTGTCGCCCATGCCGATCGAAGCTACGCAGCGTTCACCCGGCTAGGAAGTACACGACCGGCCACTCAATCGAGATTTCCGGCCACGATCTCCACGGAGTGACTCTCGGCCTTCGGGTGTGCCCAGGTCAGAAGGCGGTGGGCCGAGCTTTCGAGGGCGTCCAGATCGCGCTTCGGGACGCGTTCGAACGGCGTGATCACCACCGACGCGGCCTTCTTCACCACCTTGATCTCCCAGAAGCCCTTCACGGACCCGTCGACCAGGATGGTGCCTTTGACCAGGCCGTTCTGGGTGATGACGACCTTGCGGTACTCGTCGCTGATCACTCGCGTGCGGTCGGCGTAGGACAGGACGGTCTGGTCGAACGGGCCCAGCAGCCGGGCCGGCGCGGGCGTGTCCGGATCGGGACGAGAGGCTTCGGGCAGGTCGAAGAGCTCGCGGCCGTTCTCGTCGCGGAACGTCCGCAGTTCCGGCCGCAGCCGCTCGACGACGTCGCCGAGTTTCGTGATCCCGGCCCACGCCTGCGCGTCCTGCACGCCGGCCGGCCCGAACGCGGCCAGATAGCGCCGGAACATCGCTTCGGGTGACAGCGACTCGTCCGGTTCGGCGCCGAGCCAGTCCCCGGTGGCCTGATACGTCGGCTGCCCCGACTTGCCCCAGACGCCGCGCGGCGGGATCTGCACCAGCGGCAGCAGCGCCCGAGCGACGTGCACCAGCGACGACGGCGCCACCCCCTCCCAGTGCTTCGCGAGTTCCGCGCCGAGCCCGGCCGACGAAAGCGGCCGCTCGCCGAGCAGCTTGCGGGCGACGCGGGCGATCTCCTGGTGGTCGAGATCCCTGATGTCGGGGCCGAACTGGGTGTTGCCGGTCACCGCGCGGTCGTAGAGGGGCTGCACGATCGGCCGCCACGCCAGCGCGTCCGACGGCGTCACCAGGTGCACCGTGCCGCGCATGAGCGCGATGCGCACGACACTCTTGTCCAGCAGCAGGTCGGCCAGGTCTTCCTGGCGGAAGCCGTGCAGCCGTGTCCACAGCGCGAAGTACGGCGGGTTCGGCGCCTGCGCCTGCAACCCGGCGAGATGCTCGACCGCTTCGAGCGCGGTCATCTTCGAACGCCGGAGCAGCAGTTGCCGGTCCAGCATGGCGCGATTCAGCGCGCGCCTGCTCAACGTGTCGGACATGCCGCTCACCCTAATCGGGATCAAGGACAGTTACGGTCCTCAATGCGCCGATCGTCGCCCGGGGATCCATAATCCCGGCCATGGAACTACCGCCGCCGGTGATCCGCGACTGGGACTACCCGCGCGGGACGGCGAGCATCGTGCTCATGGCTCGCTTCGCCGCCGAGAACGGCATCACGGGTCTGGAGTCCTACGAGCACGCTCCCGTCGACGGTCAGGTCGACGCGCGGCAAGAGCTGGCTGTGGTCCGGAGCCTGGTTCGCGGGCTCGGCGGCGGGGACGACGTCGCGCTGCGGCTGAGCAGGCGGTACCGCGTCAGCGCCTTCGGCATCTTCGGTTTCGCGTGCATCAGCAGCCCGACACTGGGTGACGCGATGCGTTTCGCGCTGCGGTACCTGGACCTGAGCTTCACCTTCTGCATCCCGCACGTGACCGTCGAGGCCGGCCGGCTCGCGCTGACCATGGACGACGGCCGCGTGCCCGCCGACGTCGCCCGCTTCCTGGTGTTGCGCGACCTCGGTGCCATCCACACCGTCATGCGCGACATCCTGCCGGATATTTCCTTGCGTTCGCTGGCCTTCCGGCACGAGAAGTCGTCCACTGTGGACGAATACGTGCGGACTTTCGGGATCGCGCCGTCGTTCTCCGCGTCTGCGCACGTCGCCACTCTGGACCCGCTCTTCCTCGACAAGCCCCTGCCGCAAGCCAACGACCAGACTGTCGCGGTCTGCGCCGCGCAATGCGATCTGCTGGTGTCGCGGAAACGCGAACGGTCCGGGATCGCCCAGCAGGTGCGGGAACGGCTGGTGCGCCTCGGCGGGGTCGACGCGGGGATGGAGGAGGTCGCGCGGCGGCTCGCGCTCAGCCCGCGCACGCTGCGACGGCGGCTGTTCGAGGCCGGGACCGGCTACCGCGCGCTGCTCGACGAGGTCCGTCAGGCGCTGGCGGAGGAGATGCTGGACACCGGCGCGCTCAGCGTCGAGGACGTCGCGCTGCGGCTGGGCTACGCCGAGGCGTCGAGTTTCATCTACGCCTTCAAGCGCTGGAAGGGGATGACGCCGGCGGCGTACGCCCGGCGGAACGCGTTGCGAGGACGGCCGGGTAGGTGACGCGCAACAAGTGCAGGATCGAATCGGTGAGGAAGACGCGCAGCTCGTCCCGGCCGAGCGTGCCGCGGACCAGCCACTCGCGGGACGCGGCCCGCAGCATCCCGCCATACGACCGGATCATCGCGCGAAGCTCCTCGCGACCCTCCGTGACGTCGCTCATCAACGCGGCCGCGAGCACCCTGTCGGCGGCGATCTCGTCACCCTCCAACATGATCCGCTCGATGTCCGGGTCACGGCCGACGGCCTCCGGCCCGATCGCCGTCAGCCACGCCTGCTCGTTGCGCTCGACGACCTCGATCCAGTGCCGCACGCTGATCGCGAGCCGCTCTTCGGCGGTGGTGTCGGGCAGGTTCTCGATCACCGGCGCGGGCACGATCATCATCTGCCGGACGACTTCCAGGTACAGCTCGCGCTTGCCGCCGAAGTAATGGTTGATCAGCGGCCTCGCCACCCCGGCCGCCTTCGCGATGTCCGAGGTCGAAACGGAGGCGTACGTGCCCTCGCCGAACAACCGCCGGGCCGCCGCCAGGATCTCGGCGCGCCGGGCGGCCGGTTCGAGACGGCGCCGACCTGAGAGAACGGGCGTCTCCGGATCGGTGTTCACGCTTCGAGCGTAACTGTTTCAGGCGGCCGCCTGCCGTTATTCATTCGGAACGACCCGCCGGTAACTCCGAGAGCCTTCGAACCGACGTTCGGGGCGGGGGGACCGGGTGCCATGGGTAGGGACGAATGACCAGTGCTGAACGCGATCCGGTTCGCCGCGTCGGGCGGTGGGTCAGTGTCCGATTGCAGCATCGTGACGTCCGGATCCAAGGTGACACAGCGGACGAATGCGTCTCCTACGCGGGGATCGTGATCACCAGCTTCGAGAACGGGGCCGAGGTCGGCGAACGCTGGATCCCGCTCGGGGGCGATCCGTCGGAGGCCGACGACGAACAGCTCATCCAGCAGTTGCGTGACGCTTTGATCTGGCAGGCGCGCCGCCCACCCAAGGCCGCAGGGGAGTAGCCAAGCCGGAACACGCGTGTCTGGAGCCGGATCTCGCGTGATCGGAGCCGGACCGGCTCCAGACACGTGAGTTACGGCTTCAGTCACGCGAGTTACGGCTCCAGGCACGCGAGGTCCGGCTGGAACCCCGCCCGAAGCTAAGCCCGCAGGCCCTCGAAAGCGATCTTGCACACCGCGTCCGCCAGTTCCGTCCCCGCCGAGCCCCGGCGCGGCCGGTACCACTCGATCAGCGAGTTCACCATGCCGTACAGCAGCCGCGCGGTGACCGCGGGATCGATGTCGGGCCGCACGTCGCCCTCGGTTTCGGCCCGTTTCACCAGGTCCGTCACCAGCCGGTCGAACTCGCGCCGTCGCGCCAGCGCCGCGCGTTCGACCTTCGTGTTGCCCCGCACCCGCAGCAGCAGGGTCACGAACGGCAGCTGCTCGACCAGCACGAGGACACTGCCCCGCACCAGATGTTCCAGCTTCTCGATCGCCCTGCCCTCGAAGGACTCCGTCTCGGCGGCGACGGCGAACAGGCCGTTCAGCGCGCGGTCGACGGCGAGCCGCAGCAGCTCCTCCTTGCTCGGCACGTGGTGGTAGATCGCGGATTTCGTGATCCCGAGCTTCCGGGAGAGGTCCTCCATGCTGGTGCCGTCGTAGCCGCGTTCGTTGAACAGCCGGACGGCGACCTGCAGCAGCGACTCGAGGTCGTACCCGGGGCGGCCCCGGCGGGCGGGGGTGCTCAAGCGCGGTCCCGCTCGTCGAGCACCCGGCGCATCTTGCCCAGCGACCGCTCCAGCGTGTCCGGGTCGACGACCTCGACGCCGACGCTCACGCCCACCCCGTCCTTGACCCCGGCGATCAGCCGGGCGGCGGCCTCGGCGCGCTGGTCGGCGGTCACGTCCGGACGAGCCTCGACGCGGACGGTCAGGTGGTCCATCCGGCCCTTCGTGGACCGGATCAGCTGGAAATGCGGCGCGAGCGCGGGGGTCACCAGCACGACTTCCTCGATCTGCGTGGGGAAGACGTTGACGCCACGCAGGATGATCATGTCATCGCTACGCCCGGTCACCTTCTCCATCCGCCGGTACGCGGGCCGCGCGGTGCCCGGCAGCAGCCGGGTGAGGTCGCGGGTGCGGTAGCGGATGATCGGCAGCGCTTGTTTGGTGAGCGACGTGAACAGCAGCTCGCCCTCGGCGTCGATGGGCTTTTCGGTGAACGGGTCGATCACCTCGGGGAAGAAGTGGTCCTCCCAGATGTGCAGCCCGTCCTTGGTCTCGACGCATTCCTGCGCGACGCCGGGGCCCATCACCTCGGACAGGCCGTAGATGTCGACGGCGTCGATGCCGACACGCTCCTCGATCTCCGTGCGCATCTGCTCGGTCCACGGTTCCGCGCCGAAGATGCCGACCTTGAGCGAACTCGTCCGCGGGTCGATGCCCTGCCGTTCGAACTCGTCGAGCAGCGTCAGCATGTACGACGGGGTGACCATGATGATCTCGGGTTCGAAGTCGGTGATGATCTGCACCTGGCGCGCGGTCATGCCGCCCGACGCCGGGATCACCGTGCAGCCCAGTTTCTCCGCGCCGTAGTGCGCGCCGAGACCGCCGGTGAACAGCCCGTACCCGTAGGCGACGTGGACCTTGTCGCCCGGCCGCCCGCCCGCCGCGCGGATCGAGCGCGCCATCACCGTCGCCCAGGTGTCGATGTCCTCGGCGGTGTACCCGACGACGGTCGGCTTCCCGGTGGTGCCGCTGGACGCGTGGATGCGGCTGACCTGCGATTCCGGCACGGCGAACATGCCGAACGGGTAGTTGTCCCGCAGGTCCTGTTTCGTGGTGAAGGGGAACTTCGCCAGGTCTTCCAGCGCCTTGCAGTCGTCCGGGTGAACCCCGGCCTCGTCGAACTTCCGGGTGTAGAACGGCACGTTGTCGTAGGCGTGCCGCAGCGTCCACCGGAGGCGTTTCAGCTGCAGCGCCTGGAGTTCGTCGATGGTGAGGTTCTCGGCTTCGTCGCTGGAAGTCATCGTCACGCCTTCTGGATGGTGCGGCTCCGGCCGCGGAATTCGGCGACGACCTCCGGCCCGTCGGGGGTCTCCCGGTGCACGGTGACGTCGTAGATGCCGTTGCGGCCGTAGCGGGTCCGCTCGGTGGCGGTGGCGACGAGATGATCGCCGAGCTTGCCGGCGGCGACGAACGAGATCTCCGCGCCGGACGCGACGGTCACCGGGCCGTGGCTGTTGCAGGCGCAGGCGAAGGTCGTGTCGGCCAGCAGGAAGACGTAGCCGCCGTGGGCGATGGCGTGGCCGTTGACCATCGTCTCGGTGATCTTCATCGTGGCGACGGCGTGCCCTTCGGCGGCCTCGACCAGTTCGATGCCCATCGCGTTGGACGCCTGGTCGTCGGCGAACATCGTGTGCGCGGCGTTAGTCAAGCCAGACCACCTAGTTACTGACCGAATGGACGGTTGTTAAAGGGTGTCGCCAGTAAAGGCGTGCTTTCGGGCGGATGTCAAGCGTCCACCGCCTTCAGGGGGTTTGCAAGACCCCGGTCAGGAGCTACAGTCAATTACTGAACGGACGGTCTGTTAATCCACCACGCGAAGGGTCGCCCCATGGCATTGCTGCGCAGCTACGTCTCCGGCGGATGGCACACGGCGGAAGCTGACGGAGTACCGCTGCACGACGCCTCGACGGGCGAGGAGGTCGCCCGGGTCTCGTCCGACGGCGTCGACTTCGCCGCCGCGCTGGACCACGGCCGCCGCGTCGGCGGCCCCGCGCTGCGCGAGCTGACCTTCCACCAGCGCGCCGCGCTGCTGAAGGCCCTGGCCTCCCACCTGCGCGAACACCGCGAGGAGCTGTACGCGCTCTCGGCAAGGACGGGCGCCACCAAGGGCGACTCGATGGTCGACATCGACGGCGGCATCGGCGTGCTGTTCGCCTACTCCAGCAAGGGCAAGCGCGAACTGCCGAACGACACCGTCTACGTTGACGGCAACGTCGAGCCGCTGAGCAAGGGCGGCACCTTCGTCGCCCAGCACATCGCCGTCCCGCTGCGCGGCGTCGCCGTGCAGATCAACGCCTTCAACTTTCCCGTCTGGGGCCCGCTGGAGAAGTTCGCGCCCGCGTTCCTCGCCGGGGTGCCGAGCCTGATCAAGCCTGCCAGCCAGACCGCGTACCTCACCGCGCGCCTGGTCGAGATCATCGTCGAGTCCGGCATCCTGCCCGAGGGTTCGCTGCAGTTCGTCGCGGGCAGCGTCGGCGACCTGCTCGACCACGTCACCGCGCAGGATCTCGTCTCGTTCACCGGTTCCGCGTCCACCGCGCAGAAGCTGCGCGCGCATCCCGCCATCGTGCGCAACTCGGTCCGGTTCAACGCCGAGGCCGACTCGCTGAACCTGTCGATCCTCGGCCCGGACGCCAAACCCGGCACCACCGAGTTCGATCTCTTCGTCAAGCAGCTGACCACCGAGATGACGGTCAAGGCGGGCCAGAAGTGCACCGCCATCCGCCGCGCCTTCGTCCCCGCGGACCTGCTCGACGCCGTCGCCGAGGCCGCGAGCGCGCGGCTGGCGAAGACCGTCGTCGGCAACCCCACCGCCGAAGGGGTGCGGATGGGCGCGCTGGCCAGCCTGGAGCAGCGTGAGGAGGTCCGGCGGTCGCTCAAGGCGCTGCTGGACGTCGGCACGGTCGTCTTCGGTGACCCTGAGCAGGTCGACGTCGTCGGCGCGGACGCCGAACGCGGCGCGTTCCTCTCGCCAGTGCTGCTGAAGGCGGACCCGGAGCGTTCCGAGCCGCACGAGGTCGAGGCGTTCGGCCCGGTGTCGACGCTGCTGCCCTACACCTCGACCGAGCAGGTCATCGAGCTCGCCGCTCGCGGCGGCGGAAGTCTCGTCGGGTCCATCGTTTCCGCGGACCAGGATTTCGTGCGCGAGGTCGTCCTCGGTGTCGCGCCGTACCACGGCCGTCTGCTGGTGCTGGACGCCGACGACGCCAAGGAGTCGACGGGCCACGGTTCGCCGATGCCGCAGCTGGTCCACGGCGGCCCCGGCCGCGCGGGCGGCGGCGAGGAGATGGGCGGCGTCCGCGGCGTGCTGCACCACATGCAGCGCACCGCCGTCCAGGGTTCGCCCGGCGTCCTGACCGCGGTCACCGGCCGCTGGGTCACCGGCGCCCCGCGCATCGCGGACGACGTCCACCCGTTCCGGAAGTCCTTGGCGGAACTGAAGATCGGCGACTCCGTCGTCGCCGGGCCGCGTGAGGTCCTGCAGTCCGACGTCGACCACTTCGCCGAGTTCACCGGCGACACCTTCTACGCCCACACAGACCCCAAGGCCGCGGCGGCGAACCCGCTGTTCGGCGGGATCGTGGCGCACGGGTACCTCGTGGTCTCCTTCGCCGCCGGCCTGTTCGTCTCGCCGGAACCCGGCCCGGTGCTGGCCAACTACGGCCTGGAGAACCTGCGGTTCCTCACCCCGGTCAAGGTCGGCGACACCCTCACGGTGACCTTGACCGCCAAGCAGATCACCCCGCGCATCGACCAGGAGTACGGCGAAGTCCGCTGGGACGCCGACGTCACCAACGCCGACGGTGACTCGGTCGCCAAGTACGACGTCCTCACCCTGGTGGCGAAGGAGCAGTCATGACCGCGACGTTGCCCGAGGAAGACCTCGAAAAGCACTTCGAAGCGACCATCGAGCGCGACCAGCGCATCGAGCCCCGCGACTGGGTGCCCGAGGGCTACCGCAAGACGATGATCCGCCAGATCGCGCAGCACGCGCATTCGGAGATCATCGGCATGCAGCCCGAGGGCAACTGGATCACCCGCGCGCCTTCCTTGCGGCGCAAGGCGATCCTGCTCGCCAAGGTGCAGGACGAGGCCGGGCACGGGCTGTACCTGTACTCGGCGGCGGCCACGCTCGGCGCCGACCGCGCGGACCTGACCGACAAGCTGATCAACGGCAAGCAGAAGTACTCGTCGATCTTCAACTACCCGACGCTGACCTTCGCCGACGTCGGCGTGGTCGGCTGGCTGGTCGACGGCGCCGCGATCTGCAACCAGGTCCCCTTGTGCCGCAGCTCGTACGGCCCGTACGCCCGCGCCATGATCCGCATCTGCAAGGAGGAGTCCTTCCACCAGCGGCAGGGCTTCGAACTGCTGATGACCATGATGCGCGGCACGCCGGAGCAGCGCGAAATGGTGCAGGAGGCGGTGAACCGCTGGTGGTGGCCGTCGTTGATGATGTTCGGCCCGCCGGACGCGGACTCGCCGAACACCGCGCAGTCGATGGCCTGGAAGGTCAAGCGGCACACCAACGACGAGCTGCGCCAGCGTTTTGTCGACATGTCCATCCCGCAGGCCGAGGCGCTGGGCGTCACCTTCCCGGACCCGGACCTGAAGTGGAACGCCGGACGCGGGCACTACGACTTCGGCGCCGTCGACTGGGACGAGTTCAAGAACGTGTTGAAGGGCAACGGCCCCTGCAACGCCCAGCGCGTCGCGCACCGGCGGCGGGCCCAGGAAGACGGCGCGTGGGTGCGGGAAGCCGCGGCCGCCCACGCCGCGAAGAAAGGTGCCCCGGCATGAAGCACGACTGGCCGTTGTACGAGGTGTTCGTCCGGGGCAAGCGCGGGCTGAACCACGTGCACGTGGGTTCGCTGCACGCGGCGGACGACGACATGGCGCTGCACCACGCGCGGGATCTGTACACCCGCCGCAACGAAGGCGTGTCGATCTGGGTCGTGCGCGCGTCCGACATCACCGCGTCCTCGCCGGACGAGAAGGACCCGTTCTTCGCGCCCAGCGGCGACAAGGTGTACCGGCACCCGACGTTCTACGACATCCCCGACAACGTCCCCCACATCTGACATGAGCTTCGACAACGCCTACGAGGCGATCACCGAGGAGAACGACTCCCGCTGGGCCTTCGGCACCGGGTTCGAGGATCCGCTGTCCGGGGTGGACACGACGGTCCCGTCCGGTGTGGACGGTGCGCGACTGGCGGCCTACTGCCTGATGCTCGGCGACGACGCGCTGATCTTCTCGCACCGGCTCCAGGAGTGGTGCACGAACGCGCCTGAACTCGAAGACGAGGTCGCGATCGCCAACATCGCGCTCGACCTGCTCGGGCAGGCGCGGCTGCTGCTGGCCCGCGCGGGCAAGGCGGACGGCAGTGACCGCACCGAGGATTCGTACGCCTTCTTCCGGAGCGAGCAGGAGTACCGCAACGTCCGCCTCGCCGAACTCGAAGGCGGGCACTTCGGGTATCTGATCGCGCGGCTGCTCGTGTTCTCGATCTGGCGGCTGGCACTCCTGCAGCGGCTCCAGTCCTCCGTGGACCCGGTGCTGGCGGCCATCGCGGACAAGGGCGTCAAGGAAGTCGCCTATCACCGCGATTACGCCGCCCAGTGGGCCGTGCGCCTCGGCGACGGCACCGAGCTGTCCCACGAGCGCATGCAGGAAGGCCTCGACGCCGTTTGGCCTTATGTCGGCGAGCTTTTCGCCGCGCACGAGGTCGAGTTCGTCGAGTCGCCGTCGCTGCGGCCGGAGTTCGACGCGATCCTCGACCAGGTGCTGGCCGTCGCTCACTTGACCCGGCCCGAGGCCGGCGCGCTCGCCGGGGTCTCCGGCCGGATGGGCCGCGACGGCGTGCACACCGAGCGGATGGGCTTCCTGCTGGCGACCCTGCAGAGCGTCGCCAGGGAACATCCGGACGCGACATGGTGACCGCGTACGCCGTGGCGGCCACGGTCACCGATCCGGAACTGCCGATGCTCACCCTCGCCGACCTCGGCGTGCTGCGCGAAGTGTCCGAAGAGGACGGTCGGGTGATCGTGGCTATCACTCCGACCTACACCGGCTGCCCGGCGATGGACACCATGCGCGACGACCTCGTGCACGCGCTCACCGGCGCGGGCTACGGCGACGTCGAGGTCCGCACGGTGCTGTGGCCGGCGTGGTCCACCGACTGGATCACCGAAGACGGCAAACGGAAACTGGCCGAGGCCGGGATCGCGCCGCCGGGGGCCGCGCCGCGGCGGACCGGCCCGATCCCGTTCACGCTGAGCCCGCCGGTGTCTTCGGTCCGCTGCCCGCATTGCGGTTCCGCAGACACCGAAGAGCAGTCCCGGTTCAGCGCGACGGCGTGCAAGGCCTTGCGCCGCTGCCGGTTCTGTCTCGAACCGTTCGAACACGTCAAGGAGATCTAGCGTGACCGCGATCCTGCGCCGCACCGGGTTTCACGCCCTGAAAGTGGCCGACGTCCAGCGTCTGTGCGACGACGCCGTCGCGGTCACGTTCGACGTGCCCGAGGACCTCGCCGACACGTTCCGCTTCAAGGCCGGTCAGTCGCTGACCCTGCGCCGCGAGGTCGACGGCCGTGACGAGCGCCGCTCGTACTCGATCTGCGCGCCCGCCGGTGCGGCGCCGCGGGTCGGTGTCCGCGAGGTGCCGGGAGGACTGTTCTCGTCGTGGCTGGTGCGCGACGTGAAACCCGGCGACGAGATCGAGGTCGCGCCGCCCACCGGTACCTTCAGCCCCGACCTGGAAGCCGCCGGGCACCACGTGCTGATCGCGGCCGGGTCCGGGATCACGCCGGTGCTGTCGATCGCGTCGTCGCTGCTCGGCGACTCCGACGCCACGGTGACCGTGCTGTACGGCAACCGCCGCACGGACACCGTCATGTTCGCCGACGACCTCGCGGACCTGAAGGACCGCTACCCGGCGCGGCTCGAACTCGTCCACGTGCTCTCCCGCGAGCCGCGCGAGGCCGAACTGTTCACCGGACGCCTCGACGTGGAGAAGCTGCGGCGCCTGTGCACCGTGCTGATCCCGGTCGGGGACGTCGCGCACTGGTGGCTGTGCGGACCGTTCGAGATGGTGACCGGCGCGCAGGAACTCCTGCGATCCCTGGAGGTCCCTGACGAGCGTGTGCACCAGGAACTGTTCTATGTGGACACTCCGCCGGAGCCGGTGCGCCACGTCGACCCGGCCGTCGTGGGTTCGTCCAGCGAGGTGACGCTGGTCCTCGACGGCCGGTCGACGACGATGACGCTGCCGCGTAACTCTTCCCTGCTCGACGGCGCGCAGAAGTACCGCCCGGACCTGCCCTTCGCCTGCAAGGGCGGCGTGTGCGGGACCTGCCGGGCGAAGATCTGCGACGGCAAGGTGGACATGCGGCGCAACTTCGCCCTGGAGAAGGCCGAAGTCGACGCCGGTTTCGTGCTCACCTGCCAGTCGGTGCCGGTGTCCGACGCGGTGACGGTGGACTTCGACGCCTGAGTCAGGCGAGACAGGCGCGGATCGCGTCGCCGTAGACCCGGCCGGCGAGGCGGAAGTTCTCTTCGCCGTGGTGGCTGAACCGCTCCAGGGAGACCCCGCTGTTCACTTCCAGCACCAGCGGGTCTCCCTGGACGGTGACGATGTCGACCGTGGCGAAGCGCAACGACAACGCGTCCGTCGCGCTTCGCCCCAAGGTCGCCAGCCCCTGTTTCGTCCGATGATCCCCGCACACTTCGGGCACCGCCCCGAAATGCAGGTTGTGCCGCCACTCCTGGCTGTCCGGCGGCCGCACCTTGCGGTAGGCGAGCAGCAGCTCGCCGTCCAGGAGCACGGCCCGGAACTCGTCCTCGACGTCGAGGAGGGGAGACCAGGCCAGCGCGCGATAACGCGGCGAGAGCGCGGAGACCAGGGCGTCCAGTTCGGCTTCCGTGTGGACGCGATGGACGTCGCGGCCGCCGCTCTCCGCGTTCGGCTTGAGGACGATCGGGAGTTCGGCCCGCCAGTCGACCTGCCGGTTGCCCCGCCAGGCGGCCCGCAGCAGGGACTGCTGGAGGCAAGGAACACCGGCCGCCCGCATGAGCGTCGAGCTCGCCGCCTTGTCGTCGGCGATCTTGGCCGCCGCGACGTTGTTGAGAGGAAAGGAATAGCCGAGCACGAGCGCGCGGTCCGCGTCGCGCCGGATCTCCGCCAGCCAGTGGTCCGCGTGCCAGGCGATCGTCCCGCCCGCTTCGGCGACGGCGTTCTCGAGATGGCGGACGAAGTGCCGGTCGGCGAGGCCCGACCTGGGCGGGTCGGCGTCCATCACACTGCTGGGGCTGGTCACGGATTCCCCTCGTCTCGGCCGGTCACCTGCCAATCGTGCCCGGCTTCACCGGTGTTACTCACCCCTGTTCACTCGATCCGGTCCGCTCCACCTCGATCCACCTGGTGATGCCGATGTCCTTCAGGAACGGCCGGTCGTGGCTCGCCACGATCAGTGTGCCCCGGTAGGCCAGCAAAGCCTCGGTGAGCCGTCGCACGCTCGCCAGGTCGAGGTTGTTCGTCGGCTCGTCGAGCAGCAGCAGCCGCGGCGTGGGCTCGGTCAGCAACAGCGTCGTCAGCGCCGCCCGGAACCGTTCCCCGCCGGACAGCGACGCCACCTCGCGGTCGGCCGCCTTCCCCCGGAACAGGAACCGCGCCAGCCTAGCGCGGATCTCGTTGTCCGTGAGCGACGGCGCGACCAGGCGCACGTTGTCCACAAGGGACAGTGAGTCGTCGAGGATGTCGAGCCGCTGGGGAAGCAGCCTGGCGGGGACGAACAGCTCCGCCGCGCCCGACTTCGGCGGGAGTTCTCCGGTGATCGTCCGCAGCAGGGTGGTCTTCCCCGAACCGTTCGGGCCGACGAGGGCGATCCGTTCGGGGCCCATGACGTGCAGGTTCACCGCCGGGCCGAACCGGGGCACGGCGTCGATCCGGAGCACGTCCGTTCCCCGGGGGACCGTGGTCTCCGGCAGTTCGACGCGGATCTCGGCGTCCTCGCGCACCAGTTCCCCGGCGGCTTTCAGCGCTTCGACGGCGCCTTCCAGCCTGTCAGCGTGCAGATTCCGGTGCTTGCCCGCGGCGATTTCCGCGTCCTCCTGGCGTTTGCGCATCCGCACCTTGGGCTCGCGTTTGGTGTCCCACATCTTCTGGCCGTAGCGGGCCCGCCGGGCGAGTTTGATCCCGGCTTCGATCAGCTCCCGTTTCTGCCGCTTGACGTCGGACTCCGCCGCGCGCAGGTGCCGCCGCGCGGCGTCCTGGGCGACCTCGACGGCGTGTTCGTAGGTCGCGAGGTCGCCGCCGTACAACGTGACTTGGTGGTCGCGGACCTCGGCGATCCGGTCGACCAGCCGGAGCAGTTCGCGATCGTGCGAGACGACCACGAGGATCCCGCCCCAGGCGGCCACCTCGCGGTGCACGAGTTCGCGCGCCCGCAGGTCGAGATTGTTCGTCGGCTCGTCGAGCAGCAGCGCGGCCGGACGGCGCAGGAGCAGGGCGGCTAGCCCGAGCAGCGTGAGCTCGCCGCCGGACAGCTCACCGGCCCGCTCGTCCAGCCGGACGGCGCTGAGACCGAGCCTGTCGAGGATCGCGCGGGTGCGCTCCTCGACGTCCCAATTGTCGCCGATGGTGGCGAAGTGCTCTTCGGTGGCACTGCCGCTCTCGACGGCCCTGATGGCCGCGCGGACCGCGGTGACGCCCAGGACGTCGTCGACCCGGCGATCGGTGTCGAGGACGAGGTTCTGCGGCAGGTAACCGAGCTCGCCGGGCGCGGTCACCGAGCCCGTGGTGGCTTTCAACCGCCCGGCGACCAGCCTGAGCAGCGTGGACTTACCGGATCCGTTGGTGCCGACCAGGCCGGTGCGGCCGGCGCCGATGGTGAGCGAAAGGCGCTCGAACACCGGGACGCCGTCTGGCCAGGTGAAGGTGACGTCGGAAAGCGTCAAGGAAGAAGACATGAGACTCCCTGCGAAGGAGGTGGGATGAGGGCGCAGGTTCGTCTCACAAGATCATCGGGCCACCCTAGCCCGCGCGCGTCCGCGGTGCGACTGAATTTCGCGGGGCATACTGGCGGGCGTGATCGAACGACCCCACGTCCTGTTGTCCGCCGCGGTCTCGCTGGACGGCTACCTCGACGACGCGACCGACACCCGCCTGGTGCTGTCCGGTGACGAGGACTGGGCCAGGGTGGACGGGCTGCGCGCGGTGTCGGACGCGATCCTCGTAGGCGCGAACACGGTGCGCGCGGACAACCCCCGCTTGCTGGTCCGCTCGCCGGAGCTGGTCGCGGAACGGGTCGCCGCCGGCCGCCCGGAACAGCCGGTCAAAGTCACCGTCACGCGGAGCGGGTCCCTTGATCCGGCGGCGCGGTTCTTCACCGTCGGCGACGCGGAGAAGCTGGTCTACGCCCCGCCCGGGGTCGTCACCGGAGTGAAGGCGACCGTCGTCGACCTGGTGGATCTGCGCGGCATGCTGGCCGACCTCCACGCGCGCGGTATCCGGCGGCTGATGGTCGAGGGCGGCGGCGCGATCCACACGCAGTTCCTCACCGAAGGGCTCGTCGACGAACTGCACCTGGCCGTCGCGCCGTTCTTCGTCGGCGATCCGCGTGCCCCGCGATTCACCGGTCCGGGCGCTTTCCCGCGCGGGCTCACGCTCGTCGACAGCACGCGGCTGGGCGACATCGCCGTGCTGGAGTACCACGCCACGCCGGAACCGTCCGAAGTGGACATTCTACGGCTGCGCGAAGCCATCGCGCTGGCCGAGAACTGCCCGCCGCGCACTTTCCGCGTCGGGGCGGTCATCACCGACGCCGACGGCGAAGTGATCTCCACCGGCTACTCGGGCGACGGTGATCCCGCCAACCACGCCGAAGAAGCCGCGCTAGCCAAGCTCGAACCCGGAGATCCGAGACTGGCGGAGGCGACGATGTACACGTCACTGGAGCCGTGCAGCTCGCGGACGTCACATCCGCGAAGCTGCACCCGGCTCATCCTCGACGCCGGCATCCCGCGCGTCGTTTTCGCCTGGCGCGAGCCGTCGGTGTTCGTCGACTGCGTCGGCGCCGAGACACTGGAGGCGGCCGGACGCCGGGTGATCGAGGTACCAGCCCTCGCGGCCGACGTCCGCCGCGCGAACACCCACATCGCGGGTGTCCGCCCCTGACCTACTTGCAGGCGTCGCAGCAGCCGCAGCCCTGACCGGTGCACGCCGAGCAGCAACCGTGGCGAAGCACGACCTTCAACAGACGCTTGATCATCGCTGTCCTCCCGATCGTTGTCATCCCACCGCCCTTGTCACGCTAAGTTCTGCGCATACGACAGTGGTACCGCCGGGAGTGCCATGGGGCCGCTCCAAGGGGTGACGTCAGGATTCGAGGTCCCCCTCCAGCGAGAGGTAGACCTCCCGCAGCTGAGCCAAAAGATCGGCGTCCGGCTCCGCCCACAGCCCCCGATCGGCGGCCTCGTTCAGGCGCTCGATGATGCCGCGCAACGCCCACGGGTTGGCCTGGCGCAGGAACTCCTGGTTGACCTCGTCGAGCACGTAGGACTCGCTGAGCTTCTCGTACATCCAGTCGCCCACCACGCCCGCGGTGGCGTCGAAACCGAAGAGGTAGTCGACCGTCGCCGCCAGCTCGAAGGCGCCCTTGTAGCCGTGCTTGCGCATCGCCGACAGCCAGCGCGGGTTGACCACGCGGGCCCGGAAGACGCGGGCGGTCTCCTCGCCGAGGGTGCGGGTGCGGACCGCGTCCGGCGTGGTGCTGTCACCGACGTAGGACGCCGGCGCGGTGCCGGTCAGCGCGCGGACGGTCGCGATCATCCCGCCGTGGTACTGGAAGTAGTCGTCCGAGTCGGCGATGTCGTGCTCGCGGGTGTCGGTGTTCTTGGCCGCCACCACGATCCGCTTGTACGAGTTCTCCATGTCCTCGCGCGCCGGTCGGCCGTCGAGGTCGCGGCCGTAGGCGAACCCGCCCCAGACCGCGTAGACCTCGGCGAGATCCTTGTCGTCGCGCCAGTTCCCGGAATCCATCAGCGGCAGCAGGCCCGCGCCGTACGCGCCGGGCTTGGACCCGAAGATCCTCGTGGTGGCCCGGCGTTCGTCCCCGTGCGCGGCCAGATCCGCGCGGGTGTGGGCGCGGACGAAGTTCTGCTCGTCCGGTTCGTCCAGGTTCGCGACGAGGCGCACGGCGTCGTCCAGCAGCGTGATGACGTGCGGGAAGGCGTCACGGAAGAAACCGCTGATCCGGACGGTGACGTCGACGCGCGGACGGCCGAGCTCGGCGAGCGGGATGGACTCGATCCCGGTGACCCGTCGCGACGCCTCGTCCCAGACCGGCTGGACACCCAGCAGGGCAAGGACTTCGGCGGCGTCGTCACCCGACGTGCGCATGGCCGACGTGCCCCAGACCGAGAGGCCGACCGAACGCGGCCAGTCGCCGGTGTCCTCCTTGTAGCGGCGGAGAAGCGAGTCGGCGAGTGCCTGCCCGGTCTCCCAGGCGAGACGGCTCGGGATGGCCTTCGGGTCGACGGTGTAGAAGTTGCGGCCGGTCGGCAGCACGTTGATCAGGCCGCGCAGCGGAGAACCGCTGGGACCCGCCGGGATGTAGCCGCCGTCGAGCGCGTGGAGCACGGCGTCGATCTCGGCGCCGGTGCCCGCCAGCCGTGGCACGATCTCGGTCGCGGCGAAGGTCAGGACCCGCGCGACCTCCTGGTGTTCCGGCACTTCGGCGACGACTTCGGCGACGGCGGCGGGGGACCAGTCCCGCGCTTCCATCGCCTCGACGAGCGACCGGGCCGTCTGCTCGATGGCGTCCACTTCGGACAGTGGTGCGTCGCTGTTTTCCTTGAGCCCCAAAGCTGAACGAAGACCGGGGACGGCGCCCTGTTTGCCGCCCCACATCTGCTGCGCGCGCAGCATCGCGAGCACGAGGTTGATCCGCGCCTCGCCCACCGGCGCGGCGCCGAGGATGTGCAGGCCGTCGCGGATCTGGGCGTCCTTGACCTCGCACAGCCAGCCGTCGATGTGCAGCAGGAAGTCGTCGAACTCCGCGTCGTGCGGCCGTTCCTCGACACCGAGGTCGTGGTCCAGCTTCGCGGCCTGGATCAGTGTCCAGATCTGCGCGCGGACCGCGGGCAGCTTCGCCGGGTCCATCGCGGCGATGTTGGCGTGCTCGTCGAGAAGCTGTTCGAGACGGGCCATGTCGCCGTAGCTCTCGGCGCGGGCCATCGGCGGGATCAGGTGGTCGACGATCGTCGCGTGCGCGCGCCGTTTCGCCTGCGCGCCCTCGCCCGGGTCGTTGATCAGGAACGGGTAGATCAGCGGCAGGTTGCCGAGGACCGCGTCCGGCGCGCAGGAGTCCGAGAGACCCGCGGTCTTGCCGGGAAGCCATTCGAGCGAACCGTGTTTGCCGAGGTGGACGACGGCGTGCGCGCCGAACTCCTCCTCCAGCCAGCGGTACGCGGCCAGGTAGTGGTGACTCGGCGGGAGGTCCGGGTTGTGGTAGATCGCCACCGGGTTCTCGCCGAACCCGCGGGGCGGCTGGATCATCAGGATGACGTTGCCGGACTGCAGCGACGCCAGGACGATGTCGCCCGCTTTGTTTAGAGACTTGTCCACATAGAGCTCACCGGGCGCGGGACCCCAGTGCTCCTCCATGCCCTCGCGCAGTTCCGCGGGCAGCTCGGCGAACCACGCGCGGTACTTGTCGGCCGGGACGCGGATCGGATTGCCGGAAAGCTGTTCCTCGGTGAGCCACTCCGGATCCTGGCCGCCCGCGGCGATGAGCGCGTGGATCAGCGCGTCGCCGTCCGGCTGGTCGGTGCCGGTGGGCTCGACGCCGGGGAACGGGTCCTCGCCGAGGTCGTAGCCCTGGTCGCGCATGCGGCGCAGCAGCTCGATCGCGGACGCGGGGGTGTCGAGGCCGACGGCGTTGCCGACGCGGGAGTGCTTCGTCGGGTACGCGGACAGCATCAGCGCGATGCGGCGCTCCCGCGGCGGCGTGTGGCGCAACCTCGCGTGGGCGAGCGCGATCTTGGCGACCCGCGACGCGCGTTCGGCGTCCGGCACGTACTTCGGGAGGCCGTCGTCGTCGATCTCCTTGAACGAGAACGGGACGGTGATGAGGCGGCCGTCGAATTCGGGGACGGCCATCTGGTTGCCCGCGTCGAGCGGGGAGAGGCCGTCGTCGTTGGCGGACCAGGTCTCGCGGTCGCTGGTGAGGCAGAGCGCCTGGAGGATCGGGATGTCGAGCGCGGCCATCTCGGCGACGTCCCACGCCTCGTCGTCCCCGCCGGCGCCGACCTCCGACGGCCGCGTGCCGCCGGCGGCCAGCACGGTGACCAGGAGCGCGTCGGCCTTGGCGAGCTCGGCCATCATCTCCGGCTCGCGGGTGCGCAGGGACGCGCAGTGGATCGGGAGCGCGCGGCCCCCGGCGTCCTCGATGGCGTCGGAGAGGGCGTGGACGAACTCGGTGTTACCGGACAGGTGATGCGCGCGGTAGTAGAGGATCGCGATGACCGGACCGGTGGTTTGCTCGGGTGTGCGCTCCAGGACTCCCCAGAGCGGTTGCACGGCGGGCGGCTCGAAGCCGTCACCCGTGAGAAGGAGCGTGTCGTTCAGGAACCGGTGCAGCTGGGTGAGGTTGGCGGGGCCGCCCTGCGCGAGGTACGCGTGCGCCTCCGCCGCCGTGCCCGCCGGGACCGTGGACAGCTTCATGAGCTGCGCGTCCGGCGTCTGCTCACCGCCGAGGACGATCACGTGCGCGCCGCTCGCACGGACCGTGTCGAGCCCCTCCTGCCAGCTCCGCTCGGACCCGAGGATCCGGACGACGACGATCCGGGCGCCGTCGAGCAGGCCGGGCAGCTCGGCGAGGTCGAGCCGGGCGGGGTTGGCCAGCCGGTAGTCGGCCTCACTGGCGCGTGCGCTGAGCAGGTCGGTGTCCGAAGTGGACAGAAGCAGGATCACGGCAGTCCTCACTCGGGGTGTCCGCGCCCCGGGTCGTGCGGTCGCGACGGCCGGAGTTCCTGGCTTCCTCTCTCTTGGCTGCGAGAGGTGACAGTGGCGGGACCGCCCCGGACTCTCACCGGGTTCCTCCCTCTGCCGTCGCGTGGGTCTCCGCTCACTCTCCGGTGCGGTCCGGCGGGAGTCAAGGTGATGTGTCCGGCAGGCGGTCCGAGGCAGGGTACTCGCTGGTCGTGAGCGGTGTGCTCGGACAGATTTGCGGGTATGCGATCGGTCTTCGTGTTCCCCCGACTGGATCAGGCGGGCATCGTCGCTGCGCTTGATGCGCTTTCGCCAAGCCAGAACGAGCCCTGGCTGGTGGAAGACGTGCTGTACTGCTGGCTGAAGTCCGAGGACGACCACCTCTACCAGGGCTGGGAACAGGAAGCCGACGAGCATCTGATTCCCGCGATCGGTCACCGCCCGGACTGGGCGATAGAGATCGAAGTGTCCGGCCGGGTCGAAGGAACCGGGCAACTGCGGCGGCTGGTCCTGACCCTGCTTGAGCATGGTGGCGTCGTGACAGACGACTTCAGCGACCATGCGTGGACGGCGAGCGAGATCCGGTCCCACGCGCGATACGAAGGCTTGACCTTCTTCGACTTCCGGGGTTCGTACAACCGGCTCACCCAGCCACAGGCATGGTGAGGGGCCCGTCGCCGGTGTGGCTGGCGGGCTCCTCGGGTCATGCGTGTGTGTTGCGCCGGGTTCTTCGTAACGGGTCGAGGTATTGGGGTGGGATGAACTCGGGTAGCCCGTCGGTGGCCATGCGGACGTGCCAGTCGCCGTGGTGGATCAGCCGGTGGTGGAAGCTGCAGAGCAGGACCAGGTTCCGAAGATCCGTGGGGCCGCCGTCTGCCCAGTGGTGGATGTGGTGGGCGTGACAGTTCTTCGGTCTTCGATGACAGCCCGGGAACGCGCAGCCGCGGTCGCGGATGTTGAGCGCTCGTCTTTGGCCTGGGGTGACGAACCGTCGTAGTCGTCCCACGTCGAGGGGTTCTCCGGCGGCGTTCATGACCACCGGGAGCATGAGGCAGTCGCAGGCGGCCATGCGGGCTTCGCGGGCGGTCATGGTGCCGACGAAGTCGAGGCAGGCTTTCCCGATCCCGGTCTTGAGCTCGTCCAGGCCGATGGTGACGTGCACGAGAGTGCGGTAGCCGCTCGTTCCGGGCTGGTCAGGGCAGGCGATAGCGAGATCGAGCAGCTCGGCCCAGGCGTCACCCTGGCGTTCGGCCTTCGTTCGCAGATCGGCTTGGCCGAATTCGTCGACCGGGCGGGGTTTCGCGTAGGCCTCCAGCGCGGCGGCGGTCCGGGCACCCAGCTCGTCATCGAGCAGCCCGTTCAGCTTCCAGAACCCGTCCTTGCGGCGCTCCAGAGTGACCTCGCGGCGCGGCTGCTTCGGTTCTGGCTCCTTGGGCTTGTTCCCGTCGGGGTCGAGCCAGGCGAGAATGTTCGCCTCCGCCTTCACCAGCTGCCGGGGACCCGCGTCCCGGGCGAGGTTGCCGAGAATCTTCTCGGCGCTCTCCCGCTCCTCAGCAGAGGTGTCGGCAGGGAGCTTCGCGAGAATCTCCAGGATCTGCTGGATCCGCTCCGCCCCGACCAACCCTTCAGCGGCCGCAGCGCCGGTGGTGGGCGCGACCGCTGGGACTTCGGTGCCGTCTAGGGCGCGGGTCGGGTTCAACGCGATCGCCTGATTCACCACCGGCCGGGCCTCCTGAAAAGAAAGCCCCGCCACATCGGCAAACCATTTGATCGTGGTGCCATAGCCGAACAAGTCCTTCACGCCCCGGGACTCGACCTCCGCCAAATACCGGCCCAAGCCAGCGGAGGCGACCCGCATCACCTGCAAGAACTGTCGCACGCCATGGGCAAGCTCCAGCTTGTCGGCGCGCCACAACTCCTGCGGCAACTCGGGGAGAACGGTCTCGGACACCCTTCAATACTACACCTCAAATTCGAACATGTGTTCGTAACTTTACGCCACTGGCGAGTCCGCACATTTCCCACTGACGGGTGACCCGGCACCATTCGCGATTAGTCCTCTAAATGCTTCACGCAAGAGTGGAGTGGTGTGGCAGGTGCTCGGGACCGGCATCGTCACCGCATTTAGTCCTCTAATTGCGAGGCTCGCGAGCAGGAGTTCCTCGCCTCCGATCCGATCCCGCCCCAGCCGGACAGCGTGAGCGTGCGCCCGCTCCAGCAGGCTCACGCCGAGCGTTCCGAGGAATCCCCGATCCGCGGGAAAGGGGCGGTGGAGAAGATGATCTCCACCGTCACCTCGAAGAATCCCGCGATCCGCAGCGCGAGGTAGAGGCTCGGGCTGTACTCGCCGCGTTCGAGGTAGCCGATGGTCTGGTAGTGCACGCCCAGCGCATCGGCGAGCTCGCGGCGGGAGATGCCCCGTTCCGCCCGCAGCATCGCGATCCGGTTGTAAACGACCTCGCTCATGAGCTAGCCAATTCGCTGCATCGCCTTTTCCCGTCGTGCCGCCACCGAGGACCCGGATTCGCGGCGCGCCATCCGACGCAGGACCACCGGGGCCAGGACCAATCCGATCACGGCCCACGCGGCCAGCACGCCGAGGGTCTCCCAAGGCCGCCAAGAGTGCCCGATCTCGATCATCACCGTCGAATCCGGCAGCAGTGCCGACCGCATGCCGAGGCCGAGCCAGTACATCGGGAAAACCTGGCCGATGCCCTGCAGCCATTCGGGCAGCGCGGTGATCGGGTAGAAGATCCCGGAGATCGCGCCGAGGCCCAGGGTGGGCAGCATGATCAGCCCGATGCTGCGCGCGTTCGTGGTCAGTGAGCCGAAGATCGCGCCGATCGGCATGGTGGCGAGCAGGCCGAGCACCAGCACCCACAGCAGGCCCAGCCAGGACGTCAGCCCGCCCGGGGCGATGCCGTCGAACAGGATCAGGCTCGGGAACAGCACCAGCAGCATCCCGATGACGGTGCTGAGGGAGACCGTGACGACCTTGCCGACGAGGTAGCCGACCATGCCGTTCGGGGTGGCCTTGGCGCGCAGGAGCGTGCCGTCCTCGCGTTCGACCGCGAGGACGCCCGCCATCCCGAGCATGCCGCTGAACACGATGCCCGCGCCCAGCACGCTCGGCACGGTCGCGGCGCCGAGCGAGAACTCCATGCCCGGCAGTTTCGCGTCGCGCATGAAGAACATGACGACGATGAAGATCGCCGGGAAGACGAAGGTGTTGAACAGGTCTTCGCGGTTGGTCATCATCTGGCGTGCTTCGAGCCAGCCCCGCCGGACGCCCATCCGGACACTGTGCTGAACCGGGTTCATCGCGCGCCCACCGCCTCGAGGGTCTCGGCCTTGCGGACGAGGGTCATGTAGGTGTCTTCGAGCGACGCCCGCCGGACCTCCAGGTCGTCGACGGCGTCCCCGTGCTGCTTGAACAGTTCGTGCACGTACTTCGTCGATTCCGTCGTCGAGTGCACGAACCGCTGGCCGTCCAGCGTCCAGCGCACCTCGGCCTCGCCGGCGATCTGCCTGCTCAGCGCGTCGGCCGAACCGTCGGCCACGATCCGGCCGTGGTTCAGGATCAGGATCCGGTCGGCCAGTTTCTCGGCCTCGTCGAGGTCGTGCGTGGTGAGCAGGATCGTCGTGTCGTCGTCATCGGTCAGCCGGTGCACGAGTTCGTGGAACTCGCGCCGCGCCTCCGGGTCCAGTCCGGCGGTCGGCTCGTCGAGGAACAGCAGTTCCGGGCGGCCGACGATGCCGATCGCGACGTCTAGACGGCGCCGCTGCCCGCCCGACAGCATCCGGACCCGCTTGTCCGCGTGCGCGGTCAGCCCGACCGCGGCGATCAGCTCGTCCGCGTCCCACGGCCGCTTGATGCGGTCGGTGGAGTACGGCGCGTAGTAGCTGCCCAGGTGCTCCAGCAGTTCCCGCACCCGCCACTTCGCGTGGTCGCGCCAGGACTGGAGGACGACCCCCAGCCGCGCCCTCCAGTCCTCGTCCGCGTGCGCCGGGTCGATGCCCAGCACGCTGACCTCGCCCTCCGAGCGCATCCGGAAGCCTTCGAGGATCTCGATCGTCGTGGTCTTGCCCGCCCCGTTCGGCCCCAGCAGGCAGATCACCTCGCCGCGGTGCGCGGTGAAGTCCACCCCGTGGAGGACGTCGTTCGTCCCGTACCGCATCCGGAGATCTTTGACGGAGATCATCACGTCGTGTGGATCTCTCATAGGTCACCCCCATCTCAGTGCTGCGATCGAATGTAGCACACCTACTACATTCGATCCGATGATTACTCCCTCTCAAAGAGGCCATCTACAGTGAGCGCATGTCCGCGAGCGCACGTGTCCGAGCCGATGCGTGCCCCGGTGTTTTCGCCACCCACGACGCCGCGGACGGTCCGCTCGCCCGCGTCCGGCTGCCCGGTGGCGCCATCACGGCGGACAGGCTCCGGGCTCTCGCGGACGCCGCCGACGACCTCGGCGACGGCGCTCTGCACCTGACCTCGCGCGGCAACATCCAGCTTCGCGGCGTCACCCGTCCCGGTCTCGCGGCCAGGCTCACGAGTGCCGGGCTTCTGCCTTCGCCGTCGCACGAACGCGTCCGCAACATCCTCGCTTCGCCGCTGAGCGACGTCGCCCAGGAACTCGCCGCCGCGCTCGACAAAGCCCTGTGCACCGTCCCCGAGCTCGCCGAACTTCCGGGGCGCTTCCTCTTCGCGCTCGACGGCGGAGAAGGCGACGTCGCGGGAGAAGGCGCCGACGTCTGCTGGCGTGACGGCGCGGTCCTGCTCGCCGGCCAGGACACCGGCCTGCGCGTCCCCGCCGAACACGCCGTCGACGCGCTGATCTCGGTCGCGCGCGCGTTCCTCCGGACCAGGGGCACGGCTTGGCGGGTCAGTGAACTTTCCGACACGAAACCGCTGGTCGGCGGCATTCCGGGAGAGCGAACCGAGCCTGAGGTCTTCGCTACCGGGCCAGGCCTGCCCATCGGACCGATCGGCGACGCGATCGCGGTAGCCCCGGTCTTCGGCCGCCTGACCTCGGCACAGGCGCGCGCGATCGCGAGGGCCGGGAACGCCGTGGTCACCCCGTGGCGGTCGATCCTGGTCCGCGGTCCCCTCGAGCCGGACACCGGACTGGTCGCCGATCCGGACGCGCCTTCGCTCGGGATCAGCGCCTGCATCGGACGGCCGGGCTGCGCGAAGTCGCTGGCCGACGTCCGGGCCGACGCGGCGCGGGTCGGCCGGGCCCCGAGAGCCCATTTCGCCGGTTGCGGACGGCGTTGTGGAAAACCCGCGCACGAGCACGTCGACGTGCTCGCGACGGAGGACGGTTATCTGGTCGACGGGGCGTTCGTCCCGGCCGGCGAGCTGGCGAAGGCGTTGGCCGAGAAAGGACAGCAGTGATCGACTACATCCGGGACGGGGCCGAGATCTACCGGCATTCGTTCGCCACCATCCGCGAGGAGGCGGATCTCGCGATCCTCCCCGACGACGTCGCGGTGCTGGCCGTGCGGATGATCCACGCCTGCGGGATGGTCGACCTGGTCGACGACCTCCGCTACAGCCTGGACGTCGTGGAGTCCGGCCGCGCCGCCCTCGAAGCGGGCGCGCCGATCCTCTGCGACGCCAACATGATCGCCTCCGGTGTGACCCGCAAACGTTTGCCTTCCGCCAACGAGGTGCTGTGCACGTTGTCCGACCCGAAGGTGCCGGGGCTGGCCGAGCGGATGGGCACCACCCGGTCCGCGGCCGCGCTGGAACTCTGGCGCGACAAGCTGCCCGGTTCCGTGGTGGCGATCGGCAACGCGCCCACCGCGTTGTTCCGCCTGCTGGAACTGCTCGACGAGGGTGTCGGCGCCCCGGCGGCGATCATCGGCGTCCCGGTGGGTTTCGTCGGCGCCGCCGAGTCCAAAGTGGAACTCGCGGACCGGGCGCCGGCCCCGTACCTGGTGGTGCACGGACGTCGCGGCGGCAGCGCGATGGCCGTCGCCGCGATCAACGCGATGGCGAGTGAGGTCGAATGAGCGGGCTCGGGAAACTCTGGGGTGTCGGGCTCGGGCCCGGTGACCCGGAACTGATGACGGTCAAGGCCGCGCGGCTGATCGGCGAGGCGGACGTCATCGCCTATCACAGTGCGCGGCACGGCCGGAGCATCGCGCGGTCGGTCGCCGAGCCGTACCTGCGGGACGGCCAGGTCGAGGAGAAGCTGGTCTACCCGGTCACCACCGAGACCACCGACCACCCCGGCGGCTACGAAGGCGCCATCGCCGACTTCTACGAGCTGAGCGCGAAGCGGCTCGCCGAGCACCTCGACGCCGGACGCGACGTGGTGGTGCTCTGCGAAGGCGACCCGTTCTTCTACGGCTCCTACATGTACATGCACGAGCGGCTCGCCGACCGCTACGAGGCGACCGTGGTGCCCGGCGTGACGTCGGTCAGCGCGGCGTCGTCGGTGCTCGGCCGCCCGCTGGTGCAGCGCGACGAGGTCCTCACCATCCTTCCCGGCACCCTGCCCGCGCCGGAGCTCGCGCGACGCCTCGCCGACACGCAGGCCGCGGCGGTGCTCAAACTCGGCCGCACGTTCGGCAACGTCCGCGAGGCGCTGGCCGAGGCCGGGAAGCTGGACGACGCCTTCTACATCGAACGCGCCACCTGGCAGGCGCAGCGCGTCGAGCCGCTGGCCGACGTCGACCCGGAATCGGTGCCGTACTTCTCGCTGGCGCTGCTGCCCAGCCCCGCGTACGCGTCCCGGCTCGCCGACGAACCCGAAGTCCCCCGGAAGCCGGAAACGCACACCGGCGGCGAAGTCATGGTCGTCGGCCTCGGCCCCGCGGGGCCTGGCTGGCTGACTCCCGAAGCGACCGAGGAACTGGCCGCGGCGGAGCACATCGTCGGCTACGGCCCGTACGTCGCGCGGGTGCCGCAGCGCGCGGGCCAGCGGCGGCACGCGTCGGGCAATCGTGTCGAGGCCGAACGCGCCGTCGAAGCGCTGGAACTGGCCGCGAACGGCGCCAAGGTCGCGGTGGTGTCCTCCGGCGACCCGGGCGTCTTCGCGATGGCGTCGGCCGTGCTGGAGCAGCTCGCCGCCGGACACGGGACGGGAACGCGGGTGCGGATCGTGCCGGGCGTGACCGCCGCGCAGGCGGCCGCGTCCCGGGTCGGCGCGCCGCTGGGGCACGACTATTGCGTGCTTTCGCTGTCGGACCGGCTCAAGCCGTGGGAGATCATCGAACGACGGCTCGACGCGGCGGGCGCGGCGGATCTCGTGCTGGCGCTGTACAACCCGGCGTCCCGCACGCGGACCACGCAGCTCGCGCAGGCCCGTGACGTCCTGCTGCGGCACCGCGCGCCCGAGACGCCGGTGGTCGTCGCCCGCGACGTCGGCGGACCGGAGGAGGACATCCGCGTCGTCACCCTCGGCACGCTGGAGCCGTCGGAAGTGGACATGCGGTGCCTGCTGATCGTGGGTTCGTCGAAGACCCGCGCCGAGAACGGGGTGGTCTGGACACCGCGCAGCTACGAGTGACGGCTCGGCCCGGCGTTCCGGGCCGATTCCGCTCGCGCCCCCGGCCTCAGCCTGGATACAGGGCCCGACGGGGCAGAGAAGTAGACGGAGTAACTCTCTCCGTAATAAACATATAGCGCATGGGGGGACTTGCCACAAGCCCCCGGTGATGCCGCAGACTCACTCGCCGTAGCCGAAACCTGGCGAAATGGGAGTCTGTGTCAACTCAGGGTCATGAAGAAGAGCTCCGGTCCGAACGCGAATACGTCGCCGGGCTCTACACGCGCCTGGACGCCGAACGCGCCCGGGTGAAGGGGGAGTTCCAGGCCGCGCTGGGCGGGACCGGCGGGACGGCCATGGAACGCGACGTCGAGGTGCGCGCGCTGGCCAGGGAGTCGCGCCGGCTGGACGTCGTGGACAACGGCCTGTGCTTCGGCAGGCTGGACAGCTTGGCCGGGGAGACCTCGTACATCGGCCGCATCGGGCTCTTCGACGAGGAGAACGACTACGAACCGGTGCTGCTCGACTGGCGGGCGCCCGCCGCGCGCCCGTTCTACACCGCGACCGCCGCGACGCCGGAGAAGATGCGCCGTCGCCGTCAGTTCCACACGCACGGACGTGAGCTGCTCGGCTTCACCGACGAGGTGTTCGGCCGCCCCGGCGGCGACGCGGAGGGTGACGCGGCGCTGCTCGCGGCCGTCAACGCGCCGCGCGGCGAGGGGATGCGCGACATCGTCGCGACGATCCAGGCCGAACAGGACGAGATCATCCGGCACGAACACCCCGGTGTGCTGGTGATCGAGGGCGGGCCGGGCACCGGGAAGACCGTGGTGGCGCTGCACCGCGTCGCATACCTGCTCTACACCCAGCGCGAGCGGATGGAACGCCACGGCGTGCTCGTCGTCGGGCCGAATCCGGCGTTCCTGCACCACATCGGCCGGGTGCTGCCGTCGCTGGGCGAGACCGACGTGGTGTTCATGACCACCGGCGATTTCGTGCCCGGCAAGCACGTCACCGCCGAGGACGGTCCGGAGGCGACGCGGCTCAAGGGGTCGCTCAAGATGCTGGACGTCCTCAAGGCCGCCGTCGCCGGCCGACAGCGGCTGCCGGAGGAGCCGGTGCTGATCGAGCTGGCCGACGTCACCGTCCGGATCGACGCCGAGACCGCGGAATGGGCCAGGGACGAAGCGCGCAAGAGCGGCTTGCCGCACAACGAAGCGCGGGTGACGTTCACCGACATCGTCACCTACGTCCTGACCGAGCGGGCGATCGCGCGGATCGGCCGCGGCTGGCTCAGCCGGGACGACCGCGACGAATGGGAGCGGCTGCGGAAGGACCTGCTCAAGGAACTGGCCGAGAGCGAGACGTTCACTGCCGCGCTCGACGACCTCTGGCCGATCCTGACGCCCGAAAGCCTGCTGGGGACGCTCCTCTCGTCCTCGGAACGGCTGCGCGCGGCGGGGGCCGACCAGGCGTTGCTGCGGGCCGACGGGGAGGCCTGGACGGTGTCGGACATGCCGCTGCTCGACGAGCTCGTCGACCTGCTCGGCCGCGACAAGGCCGCGGACGAAGCGGCGGAAAAGGCGCTGGCGCGGGAAAAGAAGGCCGAGGCCGAGTACGCCGAAGGGGTGCTCGACACGATGAAGCTCGACCGCGAGGAGATGGACGAAGACGTCATGCTGTCCGCGGAAAACCTCCTCTTCGCCGACGAACTCGCCGACCGGTTCGTCGAGCACGACACGCGCAGCCTCGTCGAGCGCGCGAGCGCGGACCGGGACTGGACGTACCGGCACGTCGTCGTCGACGAGGCGCAGGAACTGTCCGAAATGGACTGGCGGGTGCTGATGCGGCGCTGTCCCAACCGGTCTTTCACCGTCGTCGGGGATCTGGCGCAGCGCCGGTCCGAGGCGGGGGCGCGGTCGTGGGACGCGATGCTGGAGCCGTACGTGCCGGGGCGCTGGGTCTACCGGTCGCTGACGGTGAACTACCGCACGCCGTCGGAGATCATGGCCGTCGCCGCGTCGGTGCTCGCCGAATTCGCGCCCGACGTCCGGGCGCCGGAATCGGTGCGCTCGAACGGTGTCGAGCCGTGGGCGCGGCAGGTTTCGGCGGAGTCGCTGGCCGGCGCCATCGAGGAGTTCGTCAAGGACGAAGCCGGTCGTGAAGGCACCAGCGTCGTGATCGGACCGCCGGGAGTGCCGGGCACCGTGCCCGCCTCGGAGACGAAGGGGCTCGAGTTCGACGCCGTCCTCGTCGTCGACCCGGAACGGATCCTGGCCGACGGCCCGCGAGGCGCGGCTGAGCTCTACGTGGCGCTTACGCGCGCTACGCAGCGGCTCGGCGTCCTTCACGAGGACCCGCTGCCGCCCGCGCTGGCGGGCCTGAACCCGTAACTCGCGTGATTGGACACCGCACTCGCGTGCTTGGAGGCGTAACTCACGAGTTCCGCCTCCAAGCACGTGAGTTACGGGTTCAAGCACGCGAGTTACGCCTAGCGGGTCGGGTCCTTGCCGTTCGGCTGCTGCGGCCCGGGACCCGGCGACCACCAGCCGGGCACGACCTTCTCGCCGTGGATGATCGTCGGCGCGATCCCCTCGGTGAACGGTTCGACCTGCAGCAGCTGGCCCCACGACTGGCTGGGCTGGCCGATCAGGTAGCTCGGCACCTCGGGTTCGGCGGCGACCTCTTCGAGCCAGCCGATCGGACCGCCGTTGGTGCTGGACGCCCAGTTCGCCTCGTCGGCGACGGCGCCCGCGGTGATCCGGTACTCCGGCATCTTCGAGATGCCGTCGTGCGAGGTCACCGGCTCCACGCACGGGTAGACGAACGACGCGGGCCAGTCGACGTACACCGGTTTGCCCGCGATCTTCTCGGTCAGCGTGGTGAACGTCGGCACGCGGGGCGCGGACGCCGCGATCCAGCCGTCCTCGGTGAGGTCGTTGTCGACGATGTTGATCCGCACGGACGTCGTCTCGGCGGGCAGGTCACGCAGGTTGATCCGGGTGTCGTTCCAGCCGTTGGTCCCCGCGCCGGGCGGGAGGACGAACTGGCTGCGGACGACCTTCACGCCTTCGGGTGTGTTCACGCCGTAGTCGAGGCTGACCGACGTCGGCCGCCGTGCGGCGCCCGCGGTGGCGACCACGATCTGGCCGTCGGCGGGCTTCTCGGCGAGGGCGTACCAGTCGCTGCGCAGCCGCCCGGCCCGCGTTTCGGGGTCGAGGAAGCTGCTCCACATCGGCACCTCGTCGGGCTTGAAGCCGTGCGGAGGTTCGGCGAGCGGGTCCTTGTCGTCGATCGCGCGGGTGTGGAACCCGGTCTGCACGCGGCCGTTGTCCTTCTCGGGATCGGGCAGCGGCGGCGGGGTCTGCCCGGCGGGCGGCTCCTCCTTCTTGACCGGCACCGTCCGCTGTTCGGACTGGGCCCGCAGGATGCTGGTCGCGGCGTCGCGTTCCACCATCACGTGGTCGGAGAGGTTGCAGCTCTTGCCGAACAGATGCCCGAAGTTCGCGGCGCCGAGGCTGTAGGAACCCTGCTGGTTGTGGATCGCCCACGCCATGCTGACGAACTCACCCGTGGCCATGAGACCGCAGACGACCACCAGCGAGAGCGAGCCGAGCCGCAGCGAACGGCTCCGTCCTTCCTGCGGTCCCGCCTGCTGGCCGGGCCGATGCGCGCGGACGTTCTCCACGAACGCGTAGATCCCGGAGATCGCGGCAGCGACCAGCAGGATCGTCGACAGCGGGATCCCGCCGATCGACGGCGCCACCGCGGTCCACTGCACACCGAGTTTCGAGACGAACCAGAACGAGTTGGGCCCGGTCGCGGCCAGCGCGCCGACCACGAGCAGCCCGGCGAGGAACGCCGCCCGGTTCCGTCTGGACCGCAGCACGGTCGAACTGGTCGCCAGCGCGGTCAGCGCCGCCATGGCCGCGCCGACCGCGGCGAACGCGCCGAAGTGGTGCGTCCACTTGGTCGGGGTCAGGGCCAGCAGCAGGAAGAACAGCGCGACCGTGCCGATCAGGCGACGGCTGGGGCCGAGCGCGGCGCCGGGGATCCGGCCGCGGCGCAGCAGCACCACCAGGCAGGTCCCGGTGCACAGCAGCACGAGCAGGACCGGGAACCGGCGTGGCACCGATCCGTCCGGCAGGCTTTCGAAGAGCAGCTGGTAGCGCGCGAGTTCCTGGAACCACGACAGGTTCGGGCCGACCAAGGTGCGGATCCGGGTCGCCTCCTGGACGGTGGCGAAGGTCTGGTCGGCGAACACCACGATCAGCACCAGCAGCCCCGAGGCCAGCACCGGCCCGAGCACCGGCAGCCAGCCGTTCTCGGCGCGCTGGCGGACCAGTTTGAACAGCGGGCGGGCGGCGACCAGGAACGGCGCGACCGCGATCAGCCCGGTCGGCGTCGCGGCCAGGGTGAACCCGGCGGCGGTCAGCCCGAGGCACAACGGCAGCAGACGGCGGGTCACCAGCGCGCGTTCCACGGCGCAGATCGCCAGCAGCGAGCCCAGCGCGGCGACCGGTTCCGGCCGGACACCGTTGTTGAACGGCATCCACCAGACCAGGAACACCGCGGCGGCGGCCCAGCCCGCCGCGCGGCTCATCCGGACCTGGGTGCCGAGCCGCGGCATGACCTCGCGGCTGATCAGCAGCCAGCTCAGCACGCCGAGCAGGAACGACGGGAGCCGGATCCACGGCGGCACCGTGCTGACGTGCGCCATCAGCTGATACACGTGGTAGAACCAGCCGAACGGCGCTTCGGCCACACCGAACCAGCGGTGGTAGTTCGTGAGGTAGCCGGTCTCTTCGGCCACTCTCGACATCGTGAGGATGTAGCCGTCGTCGGAGGTGACCGGGCCGATGAAGACCCACGCGCCGAGCGCGATGATCACCGTCGCGTCGCGGGCGGTCAGCCGCCACCAGCCGACCGGCGCCCAGCGCGGCGCCCGGCGGGCGACCCCGGAGTCCAACCGCCACACCGCGATCAGGCAGCCGATGAACGACAGCGCCGCGATCACGCCGACGATCCACTTCAGCACCGTCGGCGAGGTCTGGTAGCGGGTGTCCGGGACGACCGACACGTGCAGGCCGGCGATCGGGTCCTTGCCCGCGTTGATCGACGAGTAGATGCCGACCAGCCGCGGCCGGACGTCGCCCTCGGCGTGGAACACCACGGTCTCGGCGACGGTCAGCGTCATCTGGTTCGCGTCCGCCGACAGTTTGATGTCGCATTTGTCGGCGGGCAGCGGCTGCTGCACGATCTGCTGTCCCTGACTGGACGCGAGCAGCACACCGCTGTCGATGCGCAGCTGGAGGCCGACGCCCTTGCCCGCGCGCGGGTCGGTGCGGCCGTCGGGCACGGTGGAGAACAACAGCGCCTGCCCCTGCGAACGCGCGTCGAGCGACCGGACGGTCGTGCACGGCAGATCGACGCGGAGGTCCTGGGCCCAGTACCCGGTCAAGGGCGCGTTGACGGAGCGGGTGTCGCCGCCCGTTGGCCAGACGACCTCCGCTGTGTCCTGCACCACCGGCAGGAAGGGGAAAGCCAATGCGCACAAGGCGGACAGCAACCCCAGCGTGACAGCGATCAAACGCATCGGCGCAACGCTAACGGGTCTGGTCCGAACGGCTTACGCAGGGCTGCCCTTCGTCGTGCCGCCGAGCCAGGTTAGGGCGTCCCGGACTGTCGTCACACTGGTCGTTTCGGGACGTCTCGGGCGCCGGACGACGACCACCGGGAGGCCGAGTCCGCGGGCGGCGGTGAGCTTCGCGGCGGTCATCGAGCCGCCGCTGTCCTTGGTGACGAGCACCTGGACGTCGTGCCTCTCCATGAGCGCGCGTTCCTTCTCCACCGTGTACGGCCCTCGGTCGAGCAGGACTTCGTGCCGCCGGGGGAGCGGCACCTCGGGCGGGTCGACGCAGCGGATCAGGAACCAGAGGCCGAGTCCGGCGAACGCGGCGAGACCTTGGCGTCCGCTGGTGAGGAACACGCGGTCACCCAGCGTCGGAAGCAGTCGCGCGGCGTGGCCGAGGTCGTCGGCCCAGTGCCAGGTGTCGCCGGGTTGCTCGGTCCAGCCGGGCCGGGCCAGCCGCAGCAACGGAACGCCCGTCGAACGGGCGGCTTCGGCCGCGTTGGCGCCGATGCGTTCGGCGAAGGGGTGGGTGGCGTCGATCACCGCGTCGACGTCGTTCTCGGTCAGCCAGCGCGCGAGACCCTCCGGGCCGCCGAAGCCGCCGACGCGCACTTCGCCGTCGGGCAGCTTCGGTCGCGCGACGCGGCCCGCCAGTGACGACACGACGTGTTCGCCCTGGCCGGCCACCGCTTTCGCGAGCTCCCGCGCTTCGCCGGTGCCGCCCAGGATCAGCAGCGTCATCGCGCCACGGCCGCGCGCCACCGTTCCAGCGTGCGCAGGTTGGCGAGCGTCTCGGCCCAGGTGAGTTCGGGCGCCTGCCGGTCGGCGAGGTGCGTGGCGACGTGGTCGGCCTCGCGAGCGAAGAGGCCTTGAGTCGCTTCGACCTCGATCACCTCGGGCTCGCCGCCTTCCGGCGTGAGGACGATCCGCGAGGTCTTCGGCTTCCGCATCTCGTGGATCCACGCCGGTTTCGGCACGTACAGCTGACCTTGCGAGCCGTAGACGCGGATGTGGTCGTCCTGTGTCAGCTGGAAACCGCAGGCCAGTTGCGCGAGGATCCCGCCCGGCAGCCGGAGCAGCCCGAACGCGACCTCGTCGACGCCGTTCGCGTCGAGCCTCGCCATGCCGAGCACCTCGTCGGGCTCGACGACGTCCTGTCCGGTCACCGCCTGCGAGACCAGCCGCGCGAGTGAGGTGCAGTAGCAGCCGACGTCGAAGATCCCGCCGCCGCCCAGCGCGGGCTCGACGAGGCGGGGGACGGCGAAGTTGTAACTGAACGCGACGTCCACCGCGCGGACCTCGCCGATGGCGCCGCACGAGATCAGCTCGGCCAGCCGCCGGATCTGCGGGTGCAGCCGGTACATGAACGCCTCCATGAGGAAGACGTCGTTCGCCCGCGCCGCTTCGATGACCTTTTCGGCTTCACTGACCGAAACCGTCAGCGGTTTCTCGCACAGGACGTGCTTGCCTTCTTCGGCCGCGCGGATCGCCCACTCGCCGTGCATCGGATGCGGCGTCGAGATGTAGACCGCGTCGACGTCCGGATCGGCGAGCAGATCCTCATAGGAGCCATAGCATTTCGGGATCTCGAAGCGGCTCGCGAACTTGGCCGCCCGGTCGCCGGAGCGCGCGGCGACGGCTTCGAGCACACCGTGCTTGCTCTCCTCGACACCTGCCGCGAACTCGGCGGCGATGGTCCCGGCGGCCAGCAGGCCCCAGCGCACGCTTTTGAGATGACCCAGTTTCACAAGGACTCCGGTTGACTCGCTCGATCCCTGGTGGCCGAATAGAGAAAGCTATCGGGAAATCCTTCGGCCGCAAGTACTTCTCCGACGAAGATCATCGCGGCGCGGCTGATCCCGGCCTCGCGCGCCTGTGCGGCGATGGTGCCGAGCGTGCCGCGCAGCACCTGCTCGCCCGGCTGACTCGCCAGCGCGACGACCGCCGCCGGGCAGTCTTCCCGATAGAACGGCCGCAGTTCGTCGACTACCTGCTCGATCCGGTTGATCGCCAGATGCAGCGCGAGCGTGGTGCCGGTGCGCGCGAAGTTCGCCAGCGTCTCACCCGGGGGCATGGCGGTGGAGCGGGCCTGGGCGCGCGTGATGACCAGGCTCTGGCCGACCTCGGGCACGGTCAGTTCCCGGTTGAGCAGCGCGGCCGCGGCGGCGAACGCCGGGACACCGGGGGTGACGTCGTAGGGAACGCCCGCCGCGTCGAGTCGGCGCATCTGCTCGGCGACCGCGCTGTAGATCGACGGGTCGCCCGAGCACAGCCGCGCGATCTCGTGGCCGCCTCTGTGGGCCTCGACCATCCGCTCGACGATCGCGGGGAGGTCGAGGTCCGCGGTGTCGATGAGCACCGCGTCGTCCGGGCAGTACTCCAGGAGCGCCGTCGGCGTCATGCTGCCGGGGTACAGGCAGGTTCCGCAGCGTCCGAGCAGGTCACGGCCGCGCACGGTGATGAGGTCGGCCGCGCCGGGACCCGCGCCGATGAAGTGCACTGTCAAGGTTTGCTCCGATAGTTCCACTGTGTCACGGCTCGCGCCGGGGTCCAGCCGGTGAATCCGCCCAGCGGCGCCGCCTGCTCGACGCCGACGCGGATCAGCTCGCCGCCGTGTTCGCCGTACGCGCGGGCCAGGGCCTGTTCGGATTCGAGGGTCACGCCGTGCGCGACGATCCGCGCACCGGTCGCCAGGCAGGCGTCGAGCACGCCGGGCACGGTCAGCCCGCCGCCGATGAAGATCGCGTGCGGCCTGGTCAGTCCGTCGAGTGAGTCCGGTGCCGCGCCGATCACCACGTCGAGTTCCGGGACGCCGAGCGCGTGCGCGTTCCGGGTGATCCGGGCGGCCCGCTCCGGCGAGCGTTCGATCGCGATCGCCCGGTTCAGCGGATGGACCCGGGACCATTCGATCCCGACGCTGCCCGCGCCCGCGCCGACGTCCCACAGCAGTTCGCCGGGCGACGGCGCGAGCCTGGCCAGCGCGGACGCGCGCAGGTCGCGTTTGGTGAGCTGGCCGTCGTGTTCGAAGGCGTCGTCGGGCAGCCCGGTCAGCGGCAGCGCGGGACCGTCGGCCTCGATCGCGAACACGGTCAGCGAGCCCGGGCCGATCCGCTCGTCGGGGCCGCCGAGGTCGGACAGCGCGGTGACGCGGCTCTTGCCGTAGCCGCGGGTTTTGAGCAGGTCGAGCAGGTCTTCGGCGTTCGTTCCGAGGACGAGGATCTTCCGCCCGGGGGCCAGCGCCCGGCTCACCCGGCCGATCGCGCGGCCGACGACCGTGATCACCTCGGTCTCCTCCGCCGACCAGCCGAGCCTCGCGCGGGCGAGTGTCACCGAGGAGAGCGCGGGCAGGACCTCGACGTCGTGACCGCGCCGGATCAGCGTCGTGCCGATCCCGGACAGGAGCGGATCGCCGCTGGCCAGGACGCAGACGTGGCCTTCTCGCTCGGCGAGGAAACCGTCCAGGGCGGGGAGGAGCGGGCTCGGCCACGGCTCGGATCTCACCCCGGCCGGCAGGTACGCGAGCTGGCGTGGCGCACCGACGACGACGTCCGCGCGCAGCACCGCTTCCCTGGCCTGCGCGGACAGGCCGGACCAGCCGTCGGCTCCGATCCCGACGACCGTCAGGGGTGATTTTTCGCGCACCTCGGTCACGCTAGACGACGGATTTCCTGTGCGATGATCGCACCGGATCGTCGAGGATGAGGGAGAGCTGTGAAGCCGTACCCGTTCACCGCCGTTGTGGGGATGCCGGATCTGCGCCTGGCGCTGGTGCTTTCCTCCATCTCGCCCGCCGTCGGCGGGGTGCTCGTGCGCGGTGAGAAGGGCACGGCGAAGTCCACGATGGTGCGTGCGCTGGCGGGGCTGCTGCCCGGCGTCGACGTCGTGGACGCTTGCCGGTTCTCGTGTGATCCCGTCGAGCCCGACCCGGCCTGCCCGGACGGCCCGCATGCCGAGGGTTCGGCCGCGCACCGCCGTCCCGCGCGGCTGGTGGAACTGCCGGTCGGCGCGGCCGAAGACCGCGTGATCGGCTCGCTGAACCTGGAACGCGCGCTGGCCGACGGCGTCACCGACTTCCAGCCCGGTCTGCTCGCGGCCGCGCATCGCGGGCTGCTGTACGTGGACGAGGTCAACCTCCTGCACGACCACCTGGTCGACACGCTGCTCGACGCCGCCGCCATGGGCCGCGCGACCGTCGAACGCGAGGGTGTGTCGGTGTCGCACGCCGCCCGGTTCGTCCTGATCGGCACGATGAACCCCGAGGAAGGCGAACTGCGGCCGCAGCTGCTGGACCGCTTCGGCCTCACCGTCGAGGTCGCGTCCAGCCGGGATCCCGAACTGCGTGTCGAGGTCGTCCGGCGGCGGCTCGCCTACGAGGCGGATCCCGACGGTTTCGCCGGCCAGTACGCGGCGGCCGACGCCGAACTCGCCACGGACATCGAGGCCGCACAACGACTTCTGCCCTCGGTCAAACTGCCGGACGACGCGCTGCGGCAGATCGCCGAGGTGTGCGCCTCGTTCGAGGTCGACGGCATGCGCGCGGACATCGTGACCGCGCGGACGGCCGTCGCGCACGCCGCCTGGGCCGGGCGGACCGAGGTGACCACCGAGGACGTCCGGGTCGCGGCCCGGCTCGCGCTGCCGCACCGCCGTCGCCGGAATCCCTTCGACGCGCCCGGAATCTCCGAAGAGCAGTTGGAGCAGGCGCTTCAGGACGCCCAGCCGGAGGACCCCGGTCCCGACGATGACGGTCCCGGTTCGGGCACCCCGCCGGAAGGTGGCGAGACTTCGGGACCGCCGCCGTCGTCGTCATCGGAAGGCGGCGAAGAGCCGTCAGGCGGCGGACGGAGCGGCGGTGACCAGAAGCCGGTCGGTGCCGGGGAAGCCTTTCGCGCCCGGCGTTTCGAGGTGAAGGGCACCGGTGAGGGAGCCGCCGGACGGCGGTCGAGGGCGATCACCGACAACGGCCGCACCATCGGCGTCCAGCCCGCCGGGACCAAGGACGGGCATCCGCACTTGCTCGCGACCGTGCGCGCGGCCGCGCCGCATCAGCGGTCCCGCGGCCGCAGCGGCGCCGGACTCGTGGTGCGGTCGCAAGACCTGCGGTTCGCCCGCCGTGAAGGGCGAGAAGGCAACCTGGTGCTGTTCTGTGTGGACGCGTCCGGCTCGATGGGCGCGCGCCAGCGGATGCGCGAGGTCAAGACCGCCGTGCTGTCGCTGCTGCTCGACGCCTACCAGCGCCGCGACAAGGTCGGCCTGGTGACCTTCCGCGCCTCCGGTGCCGAGCTCGCGCTCCCGCCGACCATCAGCGTCGACGCTGCGGCGTCCCGTTTGGACGGTCTCGCGACCGGCGGCCGGACCCCGCTGGCCGAAGGACTCCTTGAGGCGGCACGGGTTCTGCGGATCGAAGCCGTCCGCGATCCACTGCGGCGCCCGCTGCTCGTCGTCGTCACCGACGGCCGCGCGACCAGCGGCGCGGACGCTGTCAAGAGGGCTCAGCAGGCCGCCGGACTGCTGGCCGGCAACGTGACCTCGGTCGTGATGGACTGCGAGAGCGGCAAGATGCGCCTCGGGCTCGCCGCGGAACTGGCGGACCACCTGGGCGCGGAACATGTTCCGGTCACCGAGGTCGCCGCCGACACGCTCGCGGGCGCCGTCCGCACTCGTCTTTCCGGAAAGGCCGCGTAATGCCCCAGGGCAAACCGGAAACCGTGCCGAACGACGGGCTCACCACCCGCCAGCGTCGCAACCGACCGCTGCTCGCCGTGCACACCGGCGAGATGAAGGGGAAGTCCACGGCCGCGTTCGGGATGGCGTTGCGCGCCTGGAACCAGGGCTGGTCGATCGGCGTGTTCCAGTTCGTGAAGTCGGCGAAATGGCGCGTCGGCGAGGAAGCCGCGTTCCGCGCGCTGGGCAAGCTGCACGAAGACACCGGCCAGGGCGGCGCCGTCGAGTGGCACAAGATGGGCGAGGGCTGGAGCTGGGCGCGCAAGTCCGGGTCCGAAGAGGATCACGCCGTCAACGCCCAGGAGGGCTGGGCCGAGATCAAACGCCGTCTCGCCGCCGAAACCCACGACTTCTACGTCCTCGACGAGTTCAGCTACCTGCTGAAATGGGGCTGGCTCGAAGTCGGCGACGTCGTCTCGACGCTGACCGGGCGCCCCGGGCACCAGCATGTCGTGATCACCGGCCGGTACGCGCCGCCGGAGCTGATCGAGGCGGCCGACCTGGTCACCGAGATGACCAAGGTGAAGCACCCGATGGACGCCGGGCAAAAGGGCCAGCGAGGCATCGAATGGTGAATCGCGTGGTCATCGCCGCGCCCGGTTCCGGGCACGGCAAGACCACGATCGCCGCGGGCCTCATGGCGGCGTTGCGCGCGCGGGGGCTGAAGGTGTCCGGGCACAAGGTCGGGCCCGACTTCATCGACCCGAGTTATCACGCCCTCGCGACCGGGCGGCCTGCCCGCAACCTCGACCCGTTCCTTCAGGGCGAGGACCGGCTGATCCCGTTGCTGCGGCACGGTTCCGCCGGTGCCGACATCGCGATCATCGAAGGCGTGATGGGCCTCTTCGACGGGGCGCTGGGCACCGAGGGGTACGCGTCGACGGCGCATGTCGCGCGGCTGCTGGACGCTCCGGTCGTGCTCGTCGTGGACGCGTCGGCGGCGTCGCGCAGTGTCGCGGCGACCGTGCTCGGGTTCGCGCAGTACGACACCCGCGTCCTGCTCGCCGGGGTCATCCTCAACAAGCTGGGCTCGCAACGGCACGCGGACGAGATCGTCACCGCGCTGGAGGCGACCGGCGTCCCGCTGCTGGGAACGTTGTACCGCAACGAAGAGATCCACGCGCCCAGCCGTCACCTCGGCCTGGTCCCGGCGGCGGAGCGGGCGAGCGAGTCGGAACGGCTGCTGCCGGAACTGGCGGGCTGGATCAGCGAAGGTGTCGACCTCGGCGCCGTCGTCCAGGTCGCGCGGTCGGCTTCCCGGCTTTCGGGTGAACCCTGGCGGCCGCCGCTTTCCCATGACGGCTCGCGCACGGTGGTCGCCGCCGCGGCCGGGCCGGCGTTCACCTTCCGCTACACCGAGGCCGACGAACTGCTCGCCGCCGCCGGCGTCGACGTCGTCGAGGTGGATCCGTTGCAGGACAAGGAACTTCCCGAAGGCTGCGCCGGACTGTACTTCGGCGGCGGGTTTCCGGAGGTGCACGCCGAAGAGCTGTCGGCGAACGTCCCGTTGCGGACGGCGGTGGCCCGCGCGGTCGGCGACGGAATGCCCGTCGTGGCCGAATGCGCCGGGCTGTTGTACCTGTGCCAGGACATCGACGGGATGCCGATGACCGGCGTCCTCGACGCCTCGGCCACCATGACGAAACGCGGGAAACTCGGATACCGCAAGGCTTTCTCACCCGCGGACACGGTGCTGACCGTCGCCGGGCAGCGCGTCACCGGTCACGAGTTCCACCGCACGATCGTCGAACCCGGCAGCGGCCCGACACCCGCGTGGGGCTGGGACCGCACACCCGACGGTTTCGCGTCGGCCTCGCTGCACGCGTCGTACCTGCACGTCCACTGGGCGGGCTACCCCGAACTCGCCGAGCGGTTCGCCGCCGCGGTCCATGCCCATGGCTGACTACGACCTCTGGCACCATGGAGACCGCGAGGTCGGCGAAGGGCTCGTCGATCTGGCGGTCAACGTCCGGCTCCCGGCGCCGCCCGCCTGGCTGCGCGCCGAACTGGCGGCGGCCCTGGACGACCTGGCCGCGTATCCCGACGTCTCCGCCGCGGTGACCGCGGTGGCCCGGCGGCACGGGTTGCCGGAGTCCCAGGTGCTGGTGACCTCGGGCGCGGCCGAGGCCTTCACGTTGCTGGCCACGGCGTTGCGGCCTTCGCGTGCGGTGGTCGTGCACCCGCAGTTCACCGAGCCGGAAGCCGCTCTGCGCGCGGCCGGTCATGCCGTCCATCGCGTCCTGCTGTCGCCCGATGACGGGTTCCGCCTGGGCGGCGTTCCGGACGACGCGGACCTGGTCTACGTCGGGAACCCCACGAACCCGACTTCGGTGCTGCATCCGGCCGCGGAGCTGCTCGCGTTGCGGCGTCCGGGCCGGCTGGTCGTCGTCGACGAAGCCTTCCTCGACGCCGTTTCCGGTGAGACCGAAAGCGTTGCGGGACAACCAGGTTTCGTCGTCCTCCGGAGCCTGACGAAGACCTGGGGCATCGCCGGCCTGCGCGCCGGATACGTGCTGGCGGAAGAGTCCGTTGTGGACAGTCTGCGCGCGGTCCAGCCGCCGTGGTCGGTGTCCTCCCTCGCCGCCGTCGCCGTCGTGGCTTGCTGCCGCCCGTCGGCACTGGAGGAGGCCGAAAAGCGCGCGGTGTCGGCGGAATCGGATCGGGAGTACCTGGTTTCGAGCCTGACGGCCTTGGGCGTCGAGGTGCTGGGGGAGCCGCGCGGGCCGTTCGTGCTCGTGCGGCTGCCCGGGGCTGACGGCGTTCGGGAACGGTTGCGGGAGCACGGGTTCGCGGTCCGGCGCGGGGACACGTTCCCGGGGCTGGACTCGCGGTACCTGCGGATCGCGGTGCGGGACCGGGAGACGGTGGACCGGTTCCTGGCGGCCCTCGCGCTGGTGACCCCTGCTTGAGGAGTGTCGCGAAAGCCACTTTCGGGACGTCAGATGTCGCTAAAGTGGCTTTCGCGACGCACGAACGGGGAGGCTGCATGAGCTACTGGGCCATCGTCAGCCGTAATCACCCTCTGAGTGATCCCTGGACCGTGGTCCGGGGAACGCGCTCCTCCGAGGAATCCCTCACTGTCGACCGGACCTGGCGGAAGTCCGACCAGATCTACCGCATCGACTCCGGCCGCGAGTATCAGGACTACCTGCCCGTCACCGAAGAGTACGTCGAGTGGTTCAAGGCCAAGATGGCCGAGCGGACCGGTCGCCGCCGGGCCGCCGAACCGAAGTGGGGCCCGGAGTTCTACTACTGGGCGATCGTGCTCGGCCGGTTCACGCTGGACGACCCGATGACCGTGGTGCGTGCCGACGGCTACGGCGACGGCCTCCACGAGTTCACCCGTGATCTCGACTGGCGGCCGGGCAAGCCGGACCGGTTCACTCGGCTCATGGGCGACAGGGGCCCGGGCAACGACGCCGTCCTGATCACCGGGAAAGAGGCCCGGCGATTCGAGCGGACCCAGGCCGATCGCGTGCGCGAGCACAGATTCTGAGGGGACACTCGACGTCCCCGCCTCCGGCGAACGGACCGCCGCGACACGTCCCTTTTCCGGCGCCCGGGATGATTGGATGAGCCGGTGAACTTCGTGATCGGCGTCTTCGATCTCTTCGCCTACACCATCCCCGGCGCGCTGTACGTCGCGTTCTTCGGTTACCTCGGCGCGAAACTCCACCTCCTGACGGCGGCGAGCATCGGCGGCGTGCCGACGGTGGTGCTGGTCGTCGTGATCGTCGTGCTGAGTTTCCTGTTGGGCTATCTGGCCTATCCGCTCGGCGAAGCGCTGGAGCGGATCGTGCCGCGCAGGCGGAAACGGAACCCGGTCGACCTGTTCCTCCAGCGCTCACCCGCCGCCAAGGGTCGCCCGTTCCTGAAGGAGAACACGCATCTCCTGCTGAGCGCGCTGCAACTGCACGACAAGGAGGTCGCGGTGGACGTCACGAGGCTGCGCGCGTCCGGGCTCATGGTGCGCAACTGCGCGCCGCCGTTGCTGCTGGGCGCGGTCGCCGCGATCGTCGACGTCTTCACCGGCAAGCATCCGTTCGTCGCGGCCGTGCTCGCGGTGCTGCTCCTGTCCGCGTCGCTCACTTTGGTCGCGCAGGCCAGGAAACTCAGCCTTTGGGCCGGGATGAAGACGCTCGAACTGTGCTTCTGGATCCCGGAAATCGACGAGAAGCTCACGACCGCCGACCCGGCCTCCTGAGGTGTACTTGCCACCGGGCAGGACCAGGCTTAAAAGGACAAACCCAGCAGAACGCCCGCCACGGCCACCTCGACGCAGCCGCCGAGCACGTCCCCGGTGATCCCGCCCAGCCGTTGGACGCACCGGGCCAGCAGTGCCGAAGCGGCCAGGTATCCCAGCGCCACCGCGGCGAGCCCTTGCCACCAGGGACGAACCAGCGCCGCCGCGCCCGTGAGCACGGCGAACACCACCGCGGCCGTCCACACCGGCACCGAACCGGCGACGGTCGCGCCCAGCCCTTCCGGCCGGGCCGTGGGCACACCGCGCGCACAGCACAGCGAGAGCACGCCGCGTCCGGCGAAGATCGCGAGCGCGGCCGCCGCGACGCCGTGCCCGGCCGAGATCGCCCCGGCCAGCGCGCCGACCTGGACGAGCAGCACCAGCACCAGCGTCGCGACCCCGGTCGGCCCGGAATCCCCGCGCCGCATGACCTCCAGCGCCCGTTCGCGGTCGTAGGAGGCGCCGAGCCCGTCGGCGGTGTCGGCGAGTCCGTCCAGATGGAGCCCGCGGCTGCCCAGCGCCACCGCGCCGACCGCGAGCGCCGCGGACGCGAAAGCGGGCAAGCCGATCAGCTCACCCGAGTAGACGATCGCCGAAGCGACGGCGGCGAGCGGCACGACGGCCAGGGGAGCGAGCACCATCGCGCCGCCCGCCACCCGCCGGTCGATCAGTTTCGGCGCCGGGACCCGGACCGTGGTCAGGGTCCCGACGGCCATTTTCAGCGCGTCGGCGATCAAGCCAGATCCGCCAGCAGGCCCATGTCCGCGAGGATCGCCCGAGCCGCCCGCAGCGTCGGCACCGCCTGCACGGCGCCGCTGCCCTCGCCGAGCCGCAGCCCGAGGTCGAGGATCGGCTCAAGTCCGAGCGCCTTCAACGCGTACGCCTGCGACGGCTCGGTCGACCGGTGCCCGGCCAGCCACCACTGCTCGGCGCCCGGCGCGATCTCGCGCGCGACGAGCGCCGCGGCCCCGGAGAACACGCCGTCGAGCAGCACCGGAACCCCGCGGACCGCGGCCTGCACGAGAAAGCCCGACGTCGCGGCGAGACAAGCGCTGCCGAGAGCGGTCAGCACCGCGAAGGGGTCCTTCACCGCACCGGCTCTGGTCAAGGCGGCCTCGACGACGGCGACCTTCCGCGCCCGGCCCTCCTCGTCGATGCCGGTGCCCGTGCCGACGACCTCTTCCGCCGCCAGGCCGAGCACCGAGGCGACCACGGCCGCGCAGATCGTCGTGTTGCCGATCCCCATGTCGCCGGGGATGAGCAGATCCGCGCCGCCGTCGATCTCCTCGTCCGCGATCGCCAGCCCGTGCTCGAACGCCGCCCGCGCTTCACCCTCGGCGAGCGCGTCCTCGACGTCGATCGAACCGGAACCCCGCCGGACCTTGTGCGCGGTGACCGCGGCCGGCACGTCCGCGCCGTCCCAGTCCACGGCGATGTCGAGCGCCCGCACCTTGGCCCCGGACAACGCGGCGAGCACGCCGACGCCGCTCTTGCCGGCCAGGAACACCCGGACCATCGCCGCGGTGACCTTGCGCGGATACGCCGACATCCCGGACACCCCGTGGTCCCCGGCGAACACGACGACGCGGACGTCGTCGAGCGGTCGCGGCGGGACACAGCCGTGCGCCGCGCTGAGCCAGGCGGCCAGGTCTTCGAGCCTGCCGAGCGAACCCAGCGGCTTGACCAGTCCGTCCAGTCTGGCGCGCGCGGCGGCTTCGGCGGCGGCGTCCGGGGTGGCGATACGCATGGCTACTCCCTAAGGCAGGTCCAGCATCCGTCCGGCGACGACCAGCACGGTCCGGTCGGACACGGCGGACACCCGGTTGTTCAACGCGCCCAGCACATCACGGAACACGCGTCCGGACACCGTCGCGGGCACCACACCGCTGCCGACCTCGTTGCTGACCGCGATCACCGGGACGTCGGCCTGCGCCCACGCCGCCAGGAAGTCCTCCAGCCGGTCGTCGAGCCGCCGTTCCCAGCCCTTGCGCTGCTCCCACGCGCCGACCTCGTCGAGCACCCGGCTGATCCAGGTGCCGAGGCAGTCGATGAGCAGCGGATGCGTCGCCGTGCGCAGCACCGTGGCCAGGTCGGTGGTCTCGACCGTCTTCCAGTGGGCGGGCCGTCGCGCGCGGTGCGCGGCCACCCGGGCGGCCCAGTCGGGATCGTCGGCGCTCGGCGGCAGTCCGGGGGCGACGTAGGTCAGGTGCGGGTGGCGGGACGCGAGGCCCTCGGCGTGGTGGGACTTCCCAGAGCGGACGCCGCCCAGTATCAGCACCTTGCCGTCGTCGCGCGAGTAGCGGCGAAGTGCCCTCGCGAGGGACTCGAGGACCCCCGCGAGGCGATGCGTCAGCTTGGTCATACCCCGCATTCTCGTGCACGCGCTACGGTTCGCCACGTGCCACTCCGACAAGCCGCCACCGCAGCCGGACTCGTTACCGGTTACGTCGCCGACGCCGTGTTCGGAGACCCACGGCGGAGGCATCCGGTCGCCGGCTTCGGCCGCGCCGCGCAAGCCCTCGAACAGCGGGTTTGGGCCGATTCGAAGGTGCGGGGCGCGGCATACACCGTCGCCTGCGCGGGCACGGTCACCGGATTGGGTGTCGCTGCGCACCTCGTGACCCGAAAGCGTCCGTTCACGCGGTTCGCGCTCACCGCGGCGTCCACTTGGGTGGTCCTGGGCGGCCGGGGGCTCGCGGCCGAGGGCGCGCACATGGCCCGGCTGCTCGACGACGGCGACCTGCCCGCCGCGCGGCGGCGGCTGTCGCATCTGTGCGCCCGCGACGCCACCGATCTCGACACCGGACAGCTCGCGCGCGCCACCACCGAGTCGATCGCGGAGAACACGTCGGACGCCGTCGTCGCGCCGCTGCTGTGGGGAGCGGTCGCCGGGATCCCGGGGTTGCTGGGCTACCGCGCGCTCAACACGCTCGACGCGATGGTCGGCTACCGCTCGCCGAGGTACGCGAACTTCGGCTGGGCGTCGGCCAGGGCGGACGACCTGGCGAACCTGGTGCCGTCCCGCGTCGGCGCGGCGCTGACCGTGGCGTCCGCCCCGCTCGCGGGCGGGTTCGCCAAAGCCGCGTTCCGCGTCTGGCGCCGCGACGGGAAGCACCATCCGAGTCCCAACGCCGGCCAGATCGAAGCCGCGTTCGCGGGCGCGCTGGGCGTCCGCCTGGGCGGGACGAACAGCTACGGCGGCCGCACGGAGCGCCGCGGCGTCCTCGGCGACGGCCGCGAACCGGAACCGGTGGACGTGCGCCGCGCGGTCCGGTTGTCGCGAGCGGTCGGTCTCGCCGCGCTCGCCGTCGCGGTCGCGGTCACCCGGTGAGCGGCCTGCTCGTCGCGGGGACGACGTCGGACGCGGGCAAGAGCCTGGTCACCGCCGCGTTGTGCCGCTGGCTCGCGCGCCGCGGCGTGCGGGTCGCGCCGTTCAAGTCGCAGAACATGTCGAACAACTCGATGGTGTGCGCGGACGGCGCCGAGATCGGCCGCGCGCAATGGCTCCAGGCGCGGGCCGCCCGGGTCGAACCCGAAGCCGCGATGAACCCGGTGCTGCTGAAACCGGGGAGTGACCGCCGCAGCCACGTCGTCGCGCTCGGGAAACCGTTCGGCACGCTGGAAGCGGGGGAGTACGCGACCGGCCGGGCCGGGCTGGCGGAGATCGCGTTCGACACTTTTTCCGCTCTGCGAAAGCGGTTCGACGTCGTGGTGTGCGAAGGCGCGGGCAGCCCGGCCGAGATCAACCTGCGCGAGGGCGACTACGTCAACATGGGGCTGGCACGGCGCTTCGGCCTGCCCGTGGTCGTCGTCGGCGACATCGACCGCGGCGGGGTCATGGCCGCGATGTTCGGCACCCTCGCGCTGCTGTCCGCGGCGGACCAGGCGCTGGTTTCCGGGTGGCTGGTCAACAAGTTCCGCGGTGACGTGGGCCTGCTGCGGCCGGGTTTGGAGACGCTGGAGAAGCTCACCGGCCGCCCGGTCTTCGGCGTGCTGCCCTGGCTCGACCAGGTGTGGATCGACTCGGAGGACGCGCTGGCCGCCGCGGGCTGGGGAGCGTCCGGTGGTTCCCTGCGGATCGCTGTCGTGCGGTTCCCCCGTGCCTCCAACGCGACCGACGTCGACGCGCTCGCCGCCGAGCCCGGCGTCTCGGTCGCGCTGACGGCCGATCCGGACACGGTCCGGTCCGCCGATGTGGTGATCCTGCCCGGTTCCCGCGCGACCGTGGACGACCTGGCGTGGCTTCGCGCTCGTGGTCTGGCGGACGCAGTGTCGTCGCGGGCCGAGGCGGGACGTCCGGTGCTGGGGATCTGCGGCGGCTATCAGATGCTGGCCGCCGAGATCGAGGACGACGTCGAATCCGGCGCCGGCACGGTGCCCGGTCTCGGTCTGCTGCCGACGCGGGTCTCGTTCAGCGCGGACAAGGTGCTGGCCCGTCCCTCGGGCGCATGGCGCGGCCAACCCGTGGAGGCGTACGAAATCCACCACGGCACGGTCGCCGCCACCGGCCCCGCCGAGTCCTTTTTGGACGGGTACCGGCGGGGCGCGGTGTGGGGCACGATGTGGCACGGCGCCTTCGAGAACGACGGTTTCCGCCGTGCCTGGCTGGGTGAGGTCGCGGACTGGTCACCGGCCGCCGGGGCGCCGGGCTTCGGCGCGCTGAGGGAAGCCATGCTCGACAAGCTCGCCGACGCCGTCGAAGAACACGTCGATACCGCCGGACTGCTGCGGCTGATCGAGGACGGCGCCGGCCGCGGCCTGCCGTTCGTGCCGCCCGGAGCCTAAGCCCGGACGGCTTCCTTGCTCTTCAACGCCTTCTCGGCCAACGCCCCGAAGGTCAGGCCGAGCGCGGTCCAGAGCACCACCTGCGTGCCGACCGAGGCCAGCCGGAACGTCCACAGCGTGGAACCGGGGAATCCGTCGGGCACCTCGTCGATCGACGGCAGCAGCGCGGCCGCCACCCCGATCAGCACGATGTACCCGCCCGAGGCGATCAGGCCGCCGCGCCACGCGCCGAGCCGGTCGGCCAGTTTCCGGCCGAACGCCGCCGCGAGCAGGCCGATCAGCAGCGAGAGCGCGACGAAGCCGAAGTACAGCGACGTCCGGCTCCCGATCGTGCCCGCCTGCCCGACGGCCGGGGGATTCGCCGGATATTTCAGGAACGGCACCAGGAACACGACCACGAAGGCACCACCCGCGAGAAGCGCCGCGGTCACGCGCGGCCGCAGGGTGCCGAGCCGTCCGTGGACGAAGGCGAACGCGAGCGAGAACAGCCCGCCGACCGCGACGCCGTACAGGCCGACGCCGGTCAGCAGACCGACGGTGCTCTGCACACCGCGCGTGACGAGCTCTTCCTCCTCCTGTTCGGCCGGGGCGGGAGCGTGTTCGTGCGCGCCCGGCGCGCTGTGCGAATGCGCGGCGCCGCCTTCGAGACCGATGGCGGTCTCGACCGAAGGCTCACCGAGGAAGTACGCGAAAAAAGTCGCCAAGACACCGGCGATCAGGCCCGCGAGCATGCCGCGGACCAGCAAGGTCCTCATCATGGGGCGTGTGCCGCCTAGTGGCAGGGGAAGGCCAGCAGGTGCCGGCCGTCGTGGACGAATTCGTGGACGTACGAATTCGCGAACACCGACACCGCGCCCTGCTCCGCGCTGACGAAGTACAGCGCGATCAGCGAGAGGAGGATGACGAGCACCGCCCAGGGCAGGATCTCGCGGACGGGGATCCGGACGGGGACGGGTACTGCGGCTACCGCTTCGGACATGGCGGTGGGACCTCCTCGGGCTAGCGCGGCCTCTTCAGGGGTTGCACGACGGCTCCGGGTCTGGCTTCCTCGAACCGGCTGGTTCGAGGTCACAGTGGCGCGACCGCGCGGAATCTCACCGCGTTCCGGGTGCCGTCGTCTGGCCGGTCGAGCGTAGGTCGCCACGAAGCGTCCGGTCAATGTGACGGAACCCGATCGGCGCAGGCTCGTTACGACGGAATCGGGACCCTCCACCGATCGGTGGATGAAGGATCCACCGCGTCTTGGCCGCTCGGTCGATTCGGCGCACCCCCGCCGGACGGCATCGTCGTCGTATGGCAATCATCGAGGTGGACGGCCTCGTCAAACGCTACGGCGACCACACCGCGGTGGACGGTGTCGGTTTCTCCGTCGAGCGAGGCGAGATCTTCGGCATCCTGGGTCCCAACGGCGCGGGCAAGACCACGACCGTCGAGTGCGTCGAGGGGTTGCGCGTCCCGGACGGCGGGACCATCCGGGTCTGCGGGCTCGACCCGCGACGCGAGACCGGTGAGCTCCGGCAACTGCTCGGCGCGCAGCTGCAGGAGAGCGAGCTGCCGGACAGACTCGAGGTCGGCGAGGCGCTCAAGCTCTACAGCTCCTTCTATCGCGAACCGGCGGACTGGCGGGAACTGCTCGCCACCCTCGACCTGACCGACAAGGTGGACACGCAGTTCCGCAGGCTGTCCGGCGGGCAGAAGCAACGGCTGTCGATCGCGCTCGCGCTGATCGGGAACCCGAGGGTGGCGGTGCTCGACGAGCTCACCACCGGCCTCGACCCGCAGGCCCGCCGCGACGCGTGGGACCTGATCGAGGCCGTTCGCGACCGGGGCGTCACGATCCTGCTGGTCACGCACTTCATGGAAGAGGCGGAACGCCTGTGCGACCGGATCGCGGTGATCGATTCCGGCAAGGTGGCCGCCCTCGACACCCCGGCGGGGCTCGTCGCCCGCGTCGGCGACCGGCAACGCGTCCGGTTCCGGCCGTCCGCCCCGCTGGACCCCGCCGTGCTGACCGCGTTGCCCGAGGTCAGCTCGGTCGAACGGGCAGGGGAACGGCTCGTGGTGACCGGCACCGGGAACCTGCTGCTCGCCGTGACCACAGTGCTCGCGCGCAACCAGGTCACCGCCGCCGAACTACGCGTCGAGCAGACCTCCCTCGACGACGCGTTCGTCGCGCTCACCGGCCGCTCCACCGACTCCTGAGGAGACCACGATGCCCGCCCTGACCCGGCTCACCGCCGTCGAGACCAAACTCTTCTTCCGCGAACCGATCCTCGTGTTCTTCGTGCTCGCCTTCTCACCCATCCTGCTCGTCATCATCGGCGCGATCCCCGCCATGCGGGAACCGAGCGAGGACCTCGGCGGCGCCAGCGCGATCAGCGTCTACGTGCCGATCATCGTCGCGATGAGCCTCGCCTTGTACGCGCTCAGCAGCCTTTCCCAGCTGTTCGCCACGTATCGGGAGAAAGGAATTCTGCGCCGGATGCGGACCACCCCGGTCAAGCCGGGTGTGCTCCTCGGCGCGCAGCTGCTGATGTCCATCGTCCTGTCCGTGGCGACGATGCTGGTCGTGCTGGCCATCGCCAGGCTGGCGTTCGACGTGAGCCTGCCCCGGAACACGCCCGCGTACCTGATCGGCTACCTGCTGGCCGCGCTGTCCGTTTTCGCGATCGGCCTGCTGATCGGCTCGTTCGCGCCGACCGGCAAAAGCGCCGGCGCGATCGGCACCCTGTCGTTCTTCCCGCTGGTGTTCTTCGCCGGTCTCTGGGTGCCGCGCGCCGAGATGAACGACGTCCTGCGCGCGATCAGCGACCTCACCCCGCTGGGCGCGGGCGTGCAATCATTGCAGGACGCCGCCGCCGGTCACTGGCCGCAACCGCTGCAGGTGGCCGTCATGCTGGGGTGGACGATCGTGGCCGGTGGCCTGGCCGCCCGGTACTTCCGCTGGGAGTGAATCGTGAGCGTCGAAGCGGAGCTGCGCGCGGAGTTCGACCGCTGGGAGCGGACGGAGACGGTGGTCTTCAAGCTCCTCCCGTACGCGTTGCTGGCGACCTGCCTCTTCATCGCGCTGCTGCTTCCGCTATGGCGGGTGCCGGTGCCCCTGCCGACGGTGATCGGGCTGTCGGTCGCGGTCGCTGCCTGGATGGCCTGGTTCCACACGCTCCGCCCGGAAGGGAACGGGAAGGGCGGGTATTACGCGGGTCTCATGGCGCTGACCGCCTGCCTTGTCGCGGTCGCGCCCTGGTACGGCCTGTTCACCTTCGTCGGCTACCCGCAGGCGTTCCACTACCTGAAGGGCCATTGGCGCTACGCGGGCGTCACCGTCACGTCCATGATCTCGGCGATGGCGTACCTGGGCGGGCTCGCGAACGCCCGGGACCTGTGGCCGGCGTGGGCGGGGATCAGCGTGATCAGCACGGTGCTGGCCGCGGCGTTCTCACGGATCGCGGAGCGGGCCGACCAGCGCATCGTCAAGCAGAAGCAGGCGCTCGCCGAGTTGCACGAGGCGAACGCCCGGCTCGAAACCGCGCTGCAGGAGAACGCGGGGCTGCAGGCCCAGCTCCTGGTCCAGGCGCGTGAGGCCGGGGTACTCGACGAGCGGCAGCGGATCGCGCGCGACATCCACGACACCCTGGCCCAAGGGCTGGCGGGCATCCTCACCCAGCTGCAGGCCGCCGAACAGACGTTGGGCGAGCACCGGCACCTGGCGAACGCGATGGACCTGGCGAGGGAAAGCCTGACCGAGGCCCGGCGGACGGTGCACGCGGTGCAGCCGGAAGCCCTCGCCGAGGGCAGGCTCCAGGACGCGATCGGCGACGTGACCAGGCGCTGGGCGGAGGTGAACCACGTCGACGCGGTGCTGACCACCACCGGCGACCCGCGGCCGATGCACGCCGACGTCGAGGTGACCCTGCTCCGGACGGCGCAGGAAGCACTCGCCAACGTGGCCAAGCACGCGAAGGCGAGCCGGGTCGGTTTGACCCTGTCGTACATGGAGGATCTGGTGACACTCGACGTCCGCGACGACGGAGTGGGCTTCGAGCCCGATACCCGGCACACCAACGGTTCCGCCCACGGCGGGTTCGGGCTGACCGGGATGCGGCAGCGTGTGCGGCGCCTCGCGGGCACGCTCGAGATCGAGTCGGAGCCGGGCGGGGGCACCGCGATCTCGGCCGCCGTGCCCGCGATCCCGGCCGGGGCCGAGCGATGATCTCCCTGCTGATCGTCGACGATCACCCGGTGGTGCGGGACGGGCTGCGGGGCATGTTCAGCGCCGACCCGCGGTTCGAGGTCCTCGGTGAGGCGGGGGACGGCGAGGAAGCCATCACCGCCGGGGTACGGCTCCGGCCCGACGTGATCCTCATGGATCTGCGGATGCCCCGGACCGACGGCGTCACCGCCATCGAGGAGCTGGCGAAACGCGGAGTCACTTCGCGGATTCTCGTGCTCACCACCTACGACACCGACAGCGACGTACTGCCCGCCATCCAGGCCGGCGCCACCGGCTACCTGCTGAAGGACGCGCCGAGGGAGGAACTGTTCCGCGCGGTGGAGGCGGCCGCGCAGGGGCAGGCGACGCTTTCCCCCGCCGTCGCGACCCGGCTGATGGGGCAGATGCGGCAGAAGCCGACCTCGGGACCGCTTTCGCGGCGTGAACTGGAGGTCCTGGAACTGATCGCGCAGGGCTCGACCAACCGCGAGGCGGCGAAGCGGCTGTTCATCAGCGAGGCGACGGTGAAGACGCATCTGCTGCACGTGTACGCCAAACTCGATGTCAACGACAGGGCGGCCGCCGTGGCCGCGGCGTTCTCCCAGGGTTACCTGACACCGCGCGGCTGACGGAACCTGCCGCCGGCGGTCGGGCGCATGTCAAAATCCAGCTATGACACCTGCGGTGGCGGCACTCGATGTCGGCGGAACGTCCATCAAGGCGGCCTTGTACGACGCGGACCTGAAAGACCTGGCCAGCTTGCGCGAGCCGACGGCGCGCGGAGCGGACGGCGAGGCCCTCGCCGACCAGGTCGCGCGGATCGTGGAAACCCTGGGCAAGCAGGCGGGCACCGGGACACCGGACGCCGTCGGCGTGGTCATCCCCGGCATCGTCGACGAGGTCGAGCGGGTGGCCCGGTTCTCGGCGAACCTCGACTTCCGTGACGTCCCGTTCGGCGAGATGCTCGACAGCAGGCTGGGCTTGCCGTTCGCGTTCGGGCACGACGTCCGCGCGGGCGGGCTCGCGGAGTTCCGCGTCGGCGCGGGCAAGGGCTGCACCGACGCCGCCTTCATCCCGGTCGGCACCGGGATCGCGGCCGCGCTGCAGCTCGACGGCAAGCTGTACGCCGCGGGCGGGCAAGGCGGCGAGATCGGGCATATCGACGTCGGCCACCGGCTGCTGTGCGGCTGCGGCGCCACGGGCTGCCTGGAGGCGATCTCCTCGGCGTCGGCCATCGCCCGCCGCTACAGCGAGCACACCGGACGCCCGGCCGAGGGCGCCGAGCAGGTGGTCGACGCCGCGCGGCACGGCGACGAGGCCGCGATCTCCGTGGTCAACGACGCGCTCGAAGGACTCGGGCACGGCATCAAGACCCTGGTCACGCTGCTCGCGCCCGAGGTCGTCGTGCTCGGCGGCGGCCTGTTCACCGCGGGCGACTACGTGCTCGAACCGGTGCGGGCGTGGCTGAGCTCGAACCTGCAGTTCCAGCGGATGCCGGAACTGCGGATCGCGCAACTCGGCGACGAGGCGGGCAGGCTCGGCGCGGCCCTGCTGGCGCTGGACCGGCTCAGTGTTCGATGACGAACCCGCGACCGCGATCGACGTCGGCAGGACGCTGTCTGGTCGTCCTCCTCGCGGATGCGGACAGGGCGTCCTGCCACCGCGATAGCGGGGCCTTCGGCCGGGGCGGGTTCGTGCGCAGCTCCGCCAACTGGCTCAAGCCTTGACGACCCGCACGCCTTCCTCTTCGAAGGCGTGCACCCGCTGGGGATCCGCGCGGCCGTCGGTGACGAGGACGTCGACGTCGGCGGTCGCGCAGATCTTCGCGAAGGCGTGACCGCCGAGTTTCCCGCTGTCGGCGAGCACGACGACCTGCCGGGCGCGCGCGGCCATCAGCCGGTTCGTGCTCGCGTCGCCCTCGTGGTGCGCCTGCGCGCCGTGCACCGGGTCGAACGCGTCCACCCCGAGGAACACCAGGTCCAGCGAGATCTGGTCGAGGAACAGCTGCGACAGCGGCCCGGACAGGTCGAACGACTGCTGCCGCGCGACCCCGCCGGTCACCACGATCTTGATGTTGGGCCGCACGGCGAGCTCGTGGGCGATGTTGAGCGCGTTCGTCACCACGGTCAGCAACGGCCCGCTGCTCGACTCGCCCATGTCGGGCCGGGTCGCGAGCGCGCGGCCCACCTCGGTGCTCGCGGTGCCGCCGTTGAGGCCGACCACCATGCCCGGGTCGACCATTTTCGCGGCGGCGGCCGAAATCCGTTGCTGTTCCGGCGCGTTGCGGGCTGCCTTGTGCCGCAACGGAAGGTCGTAGGCGACGTTGCTCGCGACGGCGCCGCCGCGGGTGCGGACCACGAGATTGCGGTCCGCCAGGTGATCGAGGTCCCGGCGGATGGTCGCGGGGGACACGCCGAGCTCGCCCGCCGAAACCTCGACGTCGACCTTTTCCCGCTCTCCCACCATGTCCAATAAAGCCGTCAGCCGTTCATGCCGGTTCATCCGAGCTCCCTCCCCGAAGCGCGATGTCGCTTACCGCACCGGACAAAGTACTACGCGTCGCGATGCGGTCGGAGGGAAGCGGCGGGTTTGGGAAAACGGCAAGTGAGTGGTCGCCGGCCACCCCCAGTGTGACCGGCGCCCACCCGGTGGCCGGCACGCCCAGGGCCGGCCCGATTCGGAGGTTATCGGCGCGGACTCCGGACGGATATCCGCATTGCGCCCGTTCCGGTGACGTTTAGCGGATAGTCCGCCATTCGGTCACCGGAACCGGGCACAGCGCGTGAAGAATCAGCCCTTTCCGCCCAGCCCGCGCAGGAACGCGAGCGACGGCATGAAGAAGTAATCGCCGCCCTTCAGGGTCACCGCCTGCGGGAAGGGATCCGCGGTGACCGTCCGGGTACCCGCCCAGTCCTTGGTGTAGACGGATTCCGGACGCGGGCCCTGTCCGATGACCGGATCGAGCCCTGGCGGCTTGACCCCGACCGGCGGAATCGGGAACCCGGGGTTGTTCGCCCAGGTCGCCTGGGTGAACTCGAACTGGTTGCCCACGGCCGAATTGAACGCCATGAACAGCAGGCCGACCTCGCTGCTCGGCCGGGCCGACGGCGGCAGGTCGGCGTTCGGGTCGTCGGCTCGCTCGCCGTAGGGCACGCCTCGCCGCGCCATCAGGTGCAGGCGTTCCTGCTGCGGCTGTTCCGCCCCGCCGCTGCCACGCGGGTTCGTCTTGCGGATGTGGGCCTGGAACGGGCATTTGGCGCCGCTGCCGTCACTTCCGTAGTCGAAGTTGTTCGGTACCGGGCTTTCCGCCCCTTCTTGCCGTTGCGCGGTCAGCGGTGTGCCGTCCTCGAACCGGCCGACGATCATCGCGCCCGCCCGTTCCCGGTCTTCGCCGACGAGACCCAATTGGCCGGCGAGCGCCTCTTCCGCCTGCTTGAATCGCCGCACGTTCTGTTCCAATTTGCGGAAAACGAAGTAGCTGCCGAAATGCGTACCGGGATCGGGGGCGGCGCGATCGGGGACGAGCACCTGGTTCAAAGGCGCACTCGGATCCCAGGCGCTGATGCCGTCCGTTCCCGTCTTTTCCGCGTGGATGTCCTCGACCAGGAAGAGCGGCTGGCTCCGGCCGTCGACGTAGCCGAAATGTTCGATGCCCTCGCCGCGGGAATTCGCCCGGCCGAGTCCGGTTTCCTCGGCGACCACGGAAATCGTCGACGGAATCAGTGCGAGAACCGCGTTCCGGCGCGCGGTCATCGGCGCGTCGGCGCCGTCGGCGATGATGACGACGGCGTGGATCTCGTCGAGGTACCCACTGTCGAACGTGGAGCGAGGCGGGTCGTTCAGCTTCTCGCGGGTCTCCTGCGCACGCATGCCTCGGCGGAAAGATTCGTCTTGCGGTGGCTCGATTTTCAGGAATCGGTAGCCTGCCGAGGTCAGCCCGGCGCCGACGTAGGGAGACCCCTTCGCCCCCTCCGCCTTGAAGCGTTCGACCTCGGCCAGGTGGGTCTTCGCCGACTTCATCAGCGGGACGAGCGAAGAGAGGAACTTTTTCGTGCTCTTTTCCTCCGAAAAACGGAGGAAAAGAGCGGAGAAATGGTCGCGAGCGTGCGCTTTGAGGATGTTCGGCTGAAGTTCGTCGAGCATCTTCGCGGCGTCGCCTGCCGCCGTCTTCCATTCCAAGGGAATGCTCAGGTCAACGGGCATAACAAGGAACCCCCTCCATGGGAACCCCGTCCGGCGGCCCCGGCAGGTCTTGCCGGTCCCCACCGCCGTGCGGGACTTACTCCTCGATACAACCGATACCGAAAGCCCGCCGGCATCACCCTCAGTTATGCGCTTTCGGCGGCTTTATCACCCGAAAGAACCAACGGGTCGATCACGTAACGCAATCAGTCCTCTGCTTGCGATAGTTCGTCGTCGAACCACCGCAAGCAGAGGACTGAATACGCGAAGGGCCCGGTACCGGATACCTACTGTCTGGCCGGTTCCGTGTGATCAGGCGGACGACACACGTGATCAGGCGGACGACACACGTGTCCGGACGGACGACTCGCGGCGGACCTCGGCCGCGAGCGTGTCGTCCGTCCGATCACGCGAGTTCGCCGTCTGATCACGCGAGTCACGCCTTCCGACCCGGCGACCTGACCTGCGCGATGCCCCGGGGATCGTGTCGCGAGCAACTCGGCAACAAGTACGTGAAGGCCCCCTTCACTGCGTCTAGCGCAAGGAAGGGGGCCTTCACGTACTGGAACGAGACCTAGGTTAGCGGACGGTCGGTCGGAGCGATCGGAGCGGGCAGGACGTCCCGTCCGGTGAGGAACGCGTCGACCCCGGCCGCAGCGGAGCGGCCCTCGGCGATCGCCCACACGATGAGCGACTGGCCGCGGCCCATGTCACCGGCCACGAACACGTTGTCCACGCTGGTCTTGAACTCCTTGTCGCGGGCGACGTTGCCGCGCTGGTCGAGCTCGACGTCGAGCGCCTCCAGCAGGCCTTCCCGCTCCGGGCCGACGAAGCCCATCGCGAGCAGCACCAGCTGCGCGGGCAGCTCCTTCTCGGTGCCCTCCACCGGGACGAACTTGCCGCCCTCGTTGCGTACCTCGACCAGCTTCAGCGCCCGCACCCGGCCGTCGGCGTCGGCGGCGAACTCCTGGGTGTTGACCGAGTACAGCCGCTCGCCGCCCTCCTCGTGCGCGGACGAGACGCGGTAGATCATCGGATACGTCGGCCACGGATGCGCGTCCGACCGCGAAAGCGGCGGCTTCGGCATGATCTCCAGCTGCGTCACCGACTTCGCGCCCTGGCGGTGCGAGGTCCCGACGCAGTCCGCGCCGGTGTCGCCGCCGCCGATGACCACGACGTCGAGACCCTCGGCGCTGATCGGCGTGACGTCCAGGTCGCCGGACGCGACGCGGTTGGCGTGCGGCAGGAACTCCATCGCCTGGTGGATGCCGTCGTGCTCCCGGCCGGCGATCGGCAGGTCGCGCCACGCCGTCGCGCCACCGGCGAGGACCACCGCGTCGTAGGACGACTTCAGCTCCTCGACGGTGAGGTCGACGCCGACGTTCACCGAGGTCCGGAACTCCGTGCCCTCGGCCCGCATCTGGTCCAGCCGCCGGTCGAGCCGGTGCTTCTCCATCTTGAACTCGGGAATGCCGTAGCGCAGCAGCCCGCCGATCTTGTCGGCCCGCTCGAAGACCACGACACTGTGGCCCGCGCGCGTGAGCTGCTGCGCCGCGGCGAGTCCCGACGGCCCGGACCCGACCACCGCCACCTTCTTGCCGGTCTTCGCGACCGGCTCCTGCGGCGTGACCCAGCCTTCCTCGAAGGCCCGGTCGATGATCGAGATCTCGACCCGCTTGATGGTGACGGGATCGTCGTTGATCCCGAGCACACACGCCGTCTCGCACGGCGCCGGGCAAAGGGTCCCGGTGAACTCCGGGAAATTGTTGGTCGCGTGCAGCCGCTCGGCCGCGTCACGCCAATCGTCGCGCCAGGTCAGCGTGTTCCACTCGGGGATGAGGTTCCCGAGCGGGCAGCCCTGGTGGCAGAACGGGATGCCGCAGTCCATGCAACGCCCGGCCTGCTTCTGCAGCTTCGACGTCGCGAAGTCCTCGTACACCTCGCGCCAGTCCATCAGGCGCAGGTCGACGGGACGGCTCTTCGGCGTCTCGCGAGTGGTGGTCAGAAAGCCCTTGGGGTCAGCCATGTGCGGCCTCCATGATCGCCTCGTTCACGTCACGCCCGTCGCGCTCGGCTTCCGCCTGAGCCGCGAGCACCCGCTTGTAGTCCTTCGGCATGACCTTGCCGAACCGGTCGACGGCGGCGTCCCAGTCGGCGAGCAGCGTGCGCGCGACCGCGGACTCCGTTTCGTCGTAATGCTTTTCGAGCGCCTCGCGCAGGAAGTCCACATCGGACGAATCCAGCGGGTCGATGTCGACCATCTCCGGGTTCGTCCGGTGCGCGGGCAGGTCCAGCACGTACGCGACGCCACCCGACATCCCGGCCGCGAAGTTGCGGCCGACGCCACCGAGCACGACGACCCGGCCACCGGTCATGTACTCGCACCCGTGGTCGCCGACGCCCTCGACGACGGCCAGCGCGCCCGAGTTGCGCACGCAGAACCGCTCGCCGACCTTGCCGCGGATGAAGATCTCGCCGCTGGTCGCGCCGTAGCCGATCACGTTGCCCGCGATGATGTGCTCTTCGGCGTTGTACCGCGCCACCTCGGGCGGCCGCACGATGAGCCGTCCACCGGACAGGCCCTTGCCGACGTAGTCGTTGCCGTCACCGAAGAGCCGCAGCGTGATGCCCTTGGGCACGAACGCGCCGAACGACTGACCGGCGGTCCCGGTGAAGGTGACGTCGATCGTGTTGTCCGGCAGGCCCTCGCCGCCCCACCGCTTGGTGAGCTCGTGACCGAGCATGGTGCCGACGGTCCGATTCACGTTGCGGACCGGCAGCTCCAGCCGCACCTTGTCGCCGGACGACAGCGCGCCCTCGGCGAGCTGGATCAGCGTGTTGTCGAGCGCCTTCTCCAGCCCGTGGTCCTGCACCGTCTGCTGGTGGCGCAGCCCGGCGGGCGCGGTGTCGGGCACGTGGAAGATCGGCGTCAGGTCGAGACCGGCGGCCTTCCAGTGGTCGATCGCCTTGCGCTTGTCGAGCATCTCCGCGTGGCCGACGGCCTCGGCGATGGACCGGAAACCCAGCTCCGCCAGGTACTCCCGGACCTCCTGCGCGATGAACTCGAAGAAGTTCACCACGTACTCGGCCTTGCCGCTGAACTTCTCGCGCAGCTTGGGGTTCTGCGTCGCGACGCCGACCGGGCAGGTGTCGAGGTGGCACACGCGCATCATGATGCAGCCGGACACCACCAGCGGCGCCGTCGCGAACCCGAACTCCTCGGCGCCGAGGAGCGCGGCGATGACGACGTCACGGCCGGTCTTGAGCTGACCGTCGGTCTGCACGACGATCCGGTCGCGCAGGCGGTTGGCCAGCAGCGTCTGCTGCGTCTCGGCGAGCCCGAGTTCCCACGGGCCGCCCGCGTGCTTGATCGACGACAGCGGGGAAGCGCCCGTGCCGCCGTCGTGCCCGGAGATGAGCACGACGTCCGCGTGCGCCTTGGAAACCCCGGCCGCGACCGTGCCGACGCCGACCTCGGACACGAGCTTCACGTGGATGCGCGCGGCCGGGTTGGCGTTCTTGAGGTCGTGGATCAGCTGCGCCAGATCCTCGATCGAGTAGATGTCGTGGTGCGGCGGCGGGGAGATGAGCCCGACGCCCGGCGTGGAGTGCCGCGTCTTCGCGATCCACGGGTACACCTTCGCGCCGGGCAGCTGGCCGCCCTCGCCGGGCTTCGCGCCCTGCGCCATCTTGATCTGGATGTCGTCCGCGTTGACCAGGTACTCGCTCGTGACGCCGAACCGGCCGCTCGCGACCTGCTTGACCGCGCTGCGGCGTTCGGGGTCGTAGAGCCGGTCCGGGTCTTCGCCGCCCTCACCGGTGTTCGACTTGCCGCCGAGGCGGTTCATCGCGATGGCCAGGGTTTCGTGCATCTCCGACGAGATGGAGCCGTAGGAGATCGCGCCGGTGGCGAACCGCTTGACGATCTCGGAGACCGGTTCGACCTCCTCGATCGGCACGGCGGGCCGCTGGCCGATCTTGAAGTCGAACAGGCCGCGCAGTGTGTACAGCTTCTGCGCCTGGTCGTCGACGGACTTCGTGTACTCCTTGAAGACCTCGTACTTCCCGGCCCGGGTGGAGTGCTGGAGCTTGAACACCGTCTGCGGGTTGAACAGATGCGGTTCGCCCTCGCGGCGCCACTGGTAGTCCGCGCCGGTCTCCAGCTCGCGGTGGTTCGCGCGGAACCCGTCGCGCGGGAACGCCCGGCGGTGCCGCTCGGCGACCTCCAGCGCGAGGGTGTCGAAGCCGACGCCGCCGAGCCGGGAAGTGGTGCCGGTGAAGCAGTCCTGGATGACCTCGTCGCCCAGCCCGACCGCCTCGAAGATCTGCGCGCCGGTGTAGGAGGCCACTGTGGACACTCCCATCTTGGACATCGTCTTACGGACGCCCTTGCCCAGCGCCTTGATCAGGTTCGCGGTCGCCTGCTTGGCGGTGGAACCGGGGATCAGGCCCTGATCGGCCATCTCCTCGACGGTCGCCATCGCCAGGTACGGGTTCACCGCCGCGACGCCGTAGCCGATCAGCAGCGCGATGTGGTGCACCTCGCGCGCGTCGCCCGCCTCGACGATGAGGCCGACCTGCGTGCGGGTCTTCTCCCGGACCAGGTGATGGTGGACCGCGCCGGTGAGCAGCAGCGACGGGATGCCCGCGTGGTCCTCGTCGATCCCGCGGTCGGACAGCACGATCAACCGGGCGCCCTCGGCGATGGCCGCGGACACCTCGGCGCGGATCTCGTCGAGCCGCCGCACGAGCGCCTCGCCGCCACCGTGGACGTCGTAGGTGCCGTTCACGGTGACCGACTGGAACTCGGGCAGGTCGCCGTCGTCGTTGACATGCACCAGCTTCGCGAACTCGTCGTTGTCCAGCACCGGGAACGGCAGCACGATCCGGCGGCACGACTTCGCGCCGGCCTCCAGGAGGTTCGGCTCCGCGCCCAGCTGGGTGCCGAGCGACGTGACCAGTTCCTCGCGGATCGCGTCCAGCGGCGGGTTGGTCACCTGGGCGAAGAGCTGGATGAAGTAGTCGAAGAGCAGCCGCGGACGGCTGGACAGCGACGCGATGGGGGAGTCGTTGCCCATCGAGCCGATCGGCTCCGCGCCGGTGCGGGCCATCGGTTCGAGCAGGACGTCGAGTTCCTCTTCGGTGTAGCCGAAAGCCTGCTGACGGCGCACGAGCGCGCCGTGCGCCGGGACCTCGCGCTCGCGCGCGGGAAGCCCTTCGAGCGGGAGGAGGCCGTCCTCGACCCATTCGTCGTACGGGTGTTCGGTGGCGAGCTCGTTCTTGATCTCCTCGTCCTCGACGATCCGGCCGGCGGCCGTGTCCACGAGGAACATGCGGCCCGGCTCCAACCGTCCTTTCCGGACGATCGCGGACTGCTCCAGCTCCAGCACGCCGACCTCGCTGGCGAGGACGACGAGACCGTCCTCGGTGACCCAGTACCGGGCCGGGCGCAGGCCGTTGCGGTCGAGCACCGCGCCGATCTGGGTGCCGTCGGTGAAGGAGACCAGCGCGGGGCCGTCCCACGGTTCCATCAGCGTCGAGTGGAATTCGTAGAACGCGCGGCGCGCGGGGTCCATTTCCTGATGGTTCTCCCAGGCCTCCGGGATCATCATCAGCACCGCGTGCGGCAGCGACCGGCCGCCGAGGTGGAGCAGTTCGAGCACCTCGTCGAAGGACGCCGAGTCGCTCGCGCCGCGCGTGATGATCGGGTGGATCCGCTTGAGGTCACCCGGGATCAGGTCGGATTCGAGCAGCGCCTCGCGCGCGTCCATCCAGTTCCGGTTGCCGCGCAGGGTGTTGATCTCACCGTTGTGGGCGACGTACCGGTACGGGTGCGCCAGCGGCCACGACGGGAAGGTGTTGGTGGAGAAGCGGGAGTGCACCAGGCCGATGGCGCTGGTGACGCGCTCGTCGGTGAGGTCGGCGAAGAACTTCTCGACCTGCGGCTCGGTGAGCATTCCTTTGTAGACGATCGTCCGCGAGGACAGGCTCGGGAAGTACACGTCGTCCTCGACGAGTTCGTGCTCGGCGCGTTTGCGCACCACGAAGGCGGCGCGTTCCAGCGCAAGGCCCTCCAGCGCGTCCTGTCCGGCCAGGAACAGCTGGCTGAAATGCGGCATGGTCTCGGCCGCGCCGGTCCCGACGTGTTCCGTGTGGACGGGCAGGTCGCGCCAGCCGAGCACGCGCATGCCCTCTTCGGCGGCGACGCGCTCGATGGTCGTCATCGCCCGGTCACGCGGGATTTCCTCCTGCGGAAGGAAAGCCGTGCCGACGGCGTACGCGCCGGGCTCGGGGAGGTCGAAGCCGGCGACCTCGCGATAGAACTCGTCGGGGACCTGGATGAGGATCCCGGCGCCGTCGCCGGTCTCCGGATCCGCGCCGCGGGCTCCGCGATGTTCCAGATTCCGCAGCGCGATCAGCGCTTTGGCGACGATGCCGTGATCGCGTTTTCCGGAGAGATCGGCGACGAACGCGACACCGCAGGCGTCGTGCTCGAACTCCGGGTCATAAAGGCCTTCGGGGGCCTTGCTGCCCTTGTTGCTGGCATGGTGGGTCACGGCTGGCCGCCTCCCAAGGCGTCGGCGCGACCGGTACCACTCCATTCGGGTGGTTCGAAAGTGAACCAGCTAACGAAGTGGTCCGGGACCGCGATGGTCAGTCGAGAGGGAACGATCCCGCCCGCATGGCGGGGGCAGGCCTCGTAGAGCCGCACTGCATTGGGCGGCCGATGCGCTTGTCTGTCTCTTGTGTACTGCCGCGCGCCGGGTGCCGCCAGACCCGTTGTGGTGGATGGCAGGCGGGGCGCACGTGGAACTCCCGGGTTCGCCGGTCTTATGACGATAGTGTGAAATCGCTGTTATCGACATACGTCGCTTGGTCGGGGTGGGAAATGCCACGCGGGCGTTGACTTCAAACATCATCTGCCCACTGGCTGGAATGGCATGTCCACTGAGTGGTGCATCAAGCCGCTGACCTGCGTAAACGATCGCTCACGTCACCCGATGGTGTGACCTGGATCGCGCAGCGGAGTGGGTTTCACCGGTGTCACGGTGACCCGAGGTGACCACCGGATCGCCCGAACGGCAGAGCGGCGTGCCCGGTTTGAGAGGCTGTGCCGATGGCGGATCGTTATCTCACCGTGGCGGGCACGGGTGTCAACGAGATCGAAATACGGCGTTCACGGTTCCTCTGCGCCCTCGCCCCGGTCACCTCGGAAGAGGCCGCCAGGGAGGTGATCGCCGCCCGGAAGAAGGCCGATCCGGCGGCCCGCCACCACTGTCACGCGTTCGTGCTGGGCGCCGACGGGCGGCTCGGCTCGATGGATTCTCGGCGGGAAGGAATGCCTCGAATCGAGCGGTCCAGTGACGACGGCGAGCCCGCGGGCACGGCGGGCACCCCGATGCTCGAAGTGCTCCGCCGTCGCGAGCTGACCAACACCGTCGCGGTGGTGACGCGGTACTTCGGCGGAGTGCTCCTCGGCGCCGGCGGGCTCATCCGCGCGTACGGGCAGGCGGTCTCGGAGGCCGTCGACGTCATCGGGGTGCGGGAGTACCGGCGGCTGCGGCTGGTGGAGGTCGTCGTCGACTACGACCGGGCCGGACGGCTGGAGAACGACATCCGCTCGTCGCCGTACCTGCTGCACGCGACGCGGTTCGAGGACGTCGCGCACTTCGACGTCGGGATCGCGCCGGACGAGGGGGACGCCTTCCACGCCTGGCTGGCGGACCTGACCGGAGGGGAGGCCCTCGCCGAGGAGACCGGCGAAACCTGGCTCCCCACTCCACGCGTTTAGTCCTCTAAACGCGTTACGTGAGGGACTCCAGGTCCGTGAAGGGGTCCTTCACGGACCTGGGCGGGTCTCGCGCTGGTCGCGAAAGCCACTTTCGGGACACCAGACGTCTCGAAAGTGGCTTTCGCGACGTCCGGCGTCGGGGCCTCCCGGTCGGTGCCCTCACTTCCCGCGTTCAGTCCTCTAAATGCGTCGGGCGCGCCACTCCTCCAGGGTGATGGCGTACTCGACCTCGCCCTCCTCCGTTCCGGGGATCGGGTCGTCGAAGTGCTCGTGGAAGGTCCGGACGTGCCGCATCCCGATCTTCTCCATCACCCGCCGCGAGCCCAGGTTCACCGCCATGGTCGCCGCCCAGATCCGCGTCGCCCCGAATTCGGTGAACCCTTTCTCCAGGAGTGCGAGCGATCCCTCGGTCGCGTACCCCTTGCCCCACGAAGAGCGGTTCAGCCGGTAGCCCAGTTCGGGATCGTCCGTGTGATGACCGCGCAGCGGACGGAAATGGAACCACCCCAGGAAAGCCCCGCCGGTTTTCTCGATCGCCGCCCAGAACCCGTAACCGGGGAAACGCTCGTAGTAAGCGAGGAAGGCGGGAAGATCGCGCTTTTCGATCTCCGCCCGATCGGCGGGTTCGCCCCCGTTGAGATACCGCATGACTTCGGGGTCGTCGTAGAGTGCGAACAGGTCGTCGACGTCGCCGCCGGTGAACTGCCGCAGCAGGAGACGCTCGGTCTCCAGAAAGACATGCATCCGCGAAGCGTGGCGCCGCGAGGGCGCGCGGGCAACCGGTTTAAGCGGCCACTCCGGGGCTGGCGAGGCCGCCCAGCGCCACCAGCCCGGCCTCGGTGAGCAGGGCGGGCACGCGCTCGCCCCACCGGCCGCCCCTGGCGGGCGCCACCAGGCCGAGGTGGGCGAGGCGGTGCGCGGTGTGCTGGTCGCAGCAGGCGAGACCGTCGACGAACAGGTCCGGCTCGCAACTGCAGCTGATCTCGGCGTGACCCTCGGACACGGCTCTCAGGGTGGCCCGCTCACGATGGTTCAGCTCTGTCCGAACGTCCATGGCGCGCCTCCTTTCTGTTCCTCTGGTGAACAGTCAAACCCACACCCCCGACAGTTTCCGTCTTCTCCGGTGCGAAGTCGTGGATTTCGGGCGGACTTCGGGGTGGCGAGTCGGGTATTCCCGGGTGCCCAGCTAAGGGCTGTCCCCCGGTATTCGACGCGGAAGCGGTTCCAGCTGGGTCTTGCGCAGATGCCGGAAAATGATCGAGCTCCGGAAACCGACGATCTCTTTCCGCTTCGACAAACGATCCACCAGGAATGAGTGGAGCTGTTCGACGTCCTGCGCGGCGACGTGGATCAGGAAATCGTCGCTACCGGCGGTGACGAAGACCGAAAGGACCTCCGGCAATTCCGCGACCGAACGCTGGAAGGAGTCGATCACCTCCCGGCTCAGCGGCCGCACCTGCGCCGAGACCATCGCCTGCACGCCGCGGTTGAGGCTCCGCAGGTCGATGTCCGCGTGGTACCCGCGGATGACGCCGCGAAGCCGGGAATCTCACCCACGAACAGGCGCTCGAACGCGTCGAGGCTCTCGAAGCGACGACACAGCAGCTGCTCGACGCCGCCGCGGCCAACGGCACCACACCACTGGCCGAAGCGGACGCCCTCGCCGAAGCGCGGTAGTTCGACACCGACTTCCCGCATTCAGAGGACGAAATGCGGGAAGTCGGTCAGAGGAGGCCGGCTTCGGAGGCCTTGCCGATGGCTTCGACCCGGTTCCGCGCGCCGAGTTTGTGCAAGGCGGACTGGAGGTAGGTCTTCACGGTGTTCCGCGCCAGCCCGGTCGACTCCGCGATCTCCGGATTCGTCTGTCCTTGCGCGGCCAGCCGCAGGACCTCGTATTCGCGCCGCGTCAGGCCGCTGCGGGCCAGCGCGCCGGATCGGTGTCCCTCGTCGGGGAAGATGCGCGGATCGACGACACGGTCACCCTTGAGCACCTGCCGCAGCGCCGCCACCAGATCCGTCCCGGCGACGTCCTTGAGCAGGCAGCCGTGCGCCCCGGAGTCCAGCGCGGCCCGCACCCCCTGATGGTCGCCGTGGGCGGTGAACACCACGATCCGCCCGGCCGGGTGAACCCGGCGGAGTCCGGTGACGACCTCGGGCGCGAGCATGTCCGGCAGCCGCAGGTCCAGCAGGATCAGCGCCGGTTCCAGCTCGCCCGCGCGCCGGATCGCGGACCGGCCGGTCTCGGCCGAGCCGACCACGGTCATCGCCGGGTCGTGACGCAGCAGCAGGCTCACCCCGTCGCGGACCACCGGATGGTCGTCCACGACGAGCACCGTCACCGGGGACGGCACGGTTCCGGCACCCAGGCGCGCAATGTGCAGCCGTCGTCCTCGTCGCGGACCAGGCTGACCCGGCCGCCGAGCCGGGCGGCGCGTTCGGCCAGCGCGCGCAGCCCCATCCCGGTGCCGGGTTCCCCGGTGTCTTCGGCGCGCTGCCCGGTCCCGTCGTCGGCGACGACCACCTGCACGCCGTCGTCGCTGGGCAGCAGGCTGACCACGACGGACAGCGCGCCGGCGTGTTTCTCGACGTTGAGCAGGCCTTCCCGGACGGCCGCGACCAGCAGGCCGGTGCGTTCGGCGTCCAGTCGCGGCAGCTGCGCGAGCTGGACGAACCGCGCCGGGACACCGCAGCGGGCCTGGAACGAGCGGCAGTGCTCGGCCAGTTCCACCGGCAGCGCGCGTTCCGGGCTCGACTCCGACAGCGCCAGCAACGACTCCCGGAGCGCCCGCGACGCGGCCGAGACGTCGCCCTCCAGCCGCCGCAGCCGCGATTCGAGCGCCGGGTTGTCGCTGCTGTCCTCGTGCAGGTCCCGGACCTGGACGCCGATGGAGAACAGCAGCGCGCCGACCGAATCGTGCAGCGCGCTCTGCATCCGGAGCCGTTCGGCGGACAGGGCCGTCTCACGGTCGGACTCGGCGACCGACGCCAGTTTCAGCGCCCGGCCGGCTTCACCGGCGATGTCCTCGAGGGACCGGACCGCGTCGTCGCCGAAGTCGCGGGGCTCGCGCATCGCGGCGTACGCGACGGCGACGGTCTCTGTCCCGCTGACGATCGGGACGGCGATCATCGCGGCGAGCCCTTCGCCGCGGACCTGCGCGTCGAACTGGTGGGTGATGCTCGGCGAGCTGACGTAGTCGTTGACCCGGACCGGCCTGCCCAGCGCGAGCACACGGCCGCCGATGCCCTGGCCGACCGGCACGGCGAGGTCGTGGAGCGCGTCCGTGCGGGTGCCCGACATCCAGCGGATCACCGCCTGCTCGGGCCCGGTCAGCTCGGCGACGAAACCGGAATGCGTGCCGACCGACTCGCGGATCAGCCGCGCGGTGCCGTTGAGCGCCGCGACCCGGTCGAGCGTCGCGAGCAGCTCTTCGCGCTCACGAAGAAGCCCGCCGAGCAGCGCGTCGTGCTCGGCGGCGAGGTCTTCGGCGACGTGCCGTCCCGGCGTCACGCGCCCACGATCGCACACCGGGGCGGCTTCGGACATACCCGGCCGGAGAGGGTGCGGGTGTGCGTTCCGGCCCGCGGTTGTCTTGAATGGACTCCGTGGAGATCCTGGCCGACGCCGCGACACTGGCGCTGTACACGACCGACGCCTCCAACTACCGGCACGTGCCCGAGGGCGTGGTGCTGCCCCGGAGCGTCGACGAGGTGATCGCGGCCGTCGCCGCCTGCCGCGAGGCCGGGCTGCCGGTGATCGCCCGCGGCGGCGGCACCAGCGTCGCAGGCAACTCGTGCGGGCCCGGCGTCGTGATCGACACGTCGCGTCACCTCGGCGGCGTCCTCGACCTCGATCCCGGGGCGCGGACGGCCAAGGTCGAGCCCGGAACCGTCCTCGACCACCTCCAGGCGCTCGCCGCGCCGCACGGGCTCCGGTTCGGCCCCGATCCGTCGACGCATTCGCGCTGCACGATCGGCGGGATGATCGGCAACAACGCCTGCGGATCGCATTCGGTCGCCTACGGCCGCACGGTCGACGTCGTCCGTGAGCTGGACGTGCTGCTCTACGACGGCACCCGGCTGACCGTCGGGCCCACCTCACCGTCCGAAGTGGACGAACGGGCGGCCAGGCCCGGCACCGAGGGACGCGTCTACTCCGAGCTCCGCGCGCTCGTGCGCGACAACCTGGCGTCGCTGCGCACCGAACTGTCCTCCTTCGGCAGGCGCGTGTCCGGGTACGGGCTGGAACACCTGTTGCCGGAGAACGGTTTCGACGTCGCCAAGGCGCTGGTCGGCAGCGAGGGCACCTGCGTCACCGTGCTGGGGGCGACGGTCTCCCTCGCCGAGGTGCCGCGACGCAAGGTGCTCGCGGTGCTCGGCTTCGACTCCGACATCGCCGCGGCCGACGCCGTCCCGGCGATCCTGCCGTGGTCGCCGCTGACCGTGGAGGGGGTCGACGCGGACCTCGTCGCACTGCTGGAACCGGGCCGGGCCGACGGGCTTCCGCCGGGCGGGGCCTGGCTGTTCGTCGAGATGGACGATCCGGACCGGGCGCGCGGGCTGATCGACGGACTGCGCGGCGCGGTGACCGGATCCGCGCTGCTCGACGACACCGCCGCGCAGAAGCGGCTGTGGCGGATCCGGGAGGAAGGCGCCGGCCTCGCGACCCGGCTGGCCGGGGGCGAGGAGGCCTGGCCCGGCTGGGAGGATGCGGCCGTCCCGCCCGAGCGCTTGGGCGCCTACTTGCGGGAATTCAAGCAGCTCATGCGCGAGCACGGCCGCAAAAGCGTGGTCTACGGCCACTACGGCGAAGGCTGCCTGCACCTGCGACTGGACTTCGATCTGCTTTCCCCGCAAGGGATCGCCGGGTTCCGGTCGTTCCTGGAAGAGGCGGCCGACCTCGTCGCCGCGCACGGCGGTTCGCTGTCCGGCGAACACGGCGACGGTCAGGCCCGCTCGGAACTGCTGTCCCGGATGTACAGCCCCGAGATGCTCGCGCTTTTCGCGCGGTTCAAAGGGATCTTCGACCCGGCGGGCATGATGAACCCCGGCATCCTGGTGAACCCGCGGCCGGTCGACGCCGATCTCCGGGTGCGGCGCGCGCCGCTGGAACTCGAAGACGTCACCGCGCTCGCGTATCCCGAGGATCAGGGGAGCTTCGGGCAGGCGATGCGGCGCTGCGTCGGGGTCGGGAAATGCCGCGACACCACCGGTGCGGGCGTGATGTGCCCGAGTTACCGCGCCACGCGCGAAGAGAAGCATTCGACGCGGGGCCGCGCGCATCTGCTCGCCGAGATGGTGAACGGCGAGCTGATCACCGACGGCTGGCGCTCGGAAGAGGTCGCCGAGGCGCTGGATCTCTGCCTGTCCTGCAAGGGCTGCCTGTCCGACTGTCCTGTCGACGTCGACATGGCGACCTACAAGGCGGAATTCCTGCACCAGCACCACAAGGGGCGGCTGCGTCCGGCGTCGCATTACTCGATGGGCTGGCTCCCGGTGTGGCTGCGCGCGGCCTCGCTGGCGCCGCGCCTGGCGAACACGATGTCGCGCCGGTTCTCCGGGCTGCTGAAGAAGGTCGGCGGGATCGCGCCGGAGCGGGATCTGCCGACGTTCGCCCCGGCGCCGTTCACACGGCGGCGCACCGACCTCAAGCGCTGGGCGACCGGTTCCCGGCGGGTGGTGCTGTGGCCGGACTCCTTCAACAACTACCTCACCCCGGACGTCCTCGACGCCGCGGCCGAGGTGCTCACCGCGGCGGGCTACGACGTCGTCCTGCCCGATCGCGGCGTCTGCTGCGGCCTCACCTGGGTGTCCACCGGACAGCTGGATGTGGCGAAGAACGTGTTGCGCCGTACGCTTTCCGTGCTCGAACCCTATCTGCGGGCGGGATATCGGGTGGCCGGGCTGGAGCCGAGTTGCACGGCGCTCTTCCGCGGCGATCTGGCGGCCCTCCTGCCCGGTGACCCGGTGGCGGAACTGCTCGCCGAGCGCACCCGCACGTTCGCCGAACTCGTCGAGGACTCGCCGCTGGAATTCCGGTCACTGGACGTCGAAGCGCTCAGCCAGGTGCACTGCCATCAGCACGCCGTGCTCGGCTTCGGCGCCGACGAGGCGGCGATGCGCGCCGCGGGTGTCCGCAATTCCACCATGGACTCCGGCTGCTGTGGATTGGCGGGAAACTTCGGCTTCGAACGCGGCCACTACGACGTCTCCGTCGCCTGCGCCGAAGACCGCATGCTGCCCGCGATCCGCGCCGCGGCCGAGGGGGCCGAGGTGGTCGCGGACGGCTTCAGTTGCCGGACGCAGATCGAGCAGCTCGACGGGCGGCGGGCGCTGCACCTGGCGGAGTTGCTGAGGCGCGCGCTGCCCTAGACGCTCACCACCAAGCGCGGGCGAGGGCTTCCGGTGTCGGCTCGTCCGGAGCCGGAAGAACCTTGAGGTACCAAGTGAAATTGCTGTAGACGTGCAAGAACGCGTACGCCAGACAGCGGCGGGAGAACTCGTCGTCCGGGTCGGTGCCGTACCCGGCGAGCAGCCGCCGCAGGAAGTCCTTGTCCCCGCCGGAAACGAACAGGCCGACGGCGACGAAGTCGTACTCGGCCGCGCCTCGCATCGCGGGTTCGAAGTCGAAGAGCCCGGTCAGCCGCGGACGTTCGCCGTCGTGGGTGACCATGACGTGGTCGCGCATGAACTCGGTGTGCAGCGGGACGATCGGCGGACTGCCCAGGTCGACCGAATCGAGGAACGCCGGGATCCGGCCGAGCCAGCTTTCGTCGAGCCCGGTGCGCCGGTGATGCTCGACGACGTTCGCGCGCTGCTCGGCGACGAACGTGGCCCAGTCCGGCGGATCGAGGACGTCGAGCCGTGGGTCCCGCAGGGAATGCAGGGCGGCCAGTGCCTCGCCGAGTTCGGGAGCGAGCCGGTTCCGGTCCTCTGTGGACAGTTTCGGCCAGGCGTCCTTCAGTGTTTCGCCGCGCAGGCGCTCCATGAGCACGTAACCCCAGCCGTCCCGCTCGCCGACGTCGCGCACGGCGGGCGTCGGGATCGGCAGCTTCCCGTGCAGCACCTCGAGCATCGTCCGCTCGGTGGGTAGTTCGTCGAGGTGCACCGGCGGGAACAGCTTGAGCACCAGATCGTCGCCGACGGCGTACACCGGCAGCGAGCCCTCGGTGAACGGGACGACTTCGCCGAGGCCGTGCGAATCGGTCAGGGACGTCACCGCCGGGAGCAGGTCTTGCCTGGTCAGCGCGTCGAACTCGGCTTCGGTGCCGGCGGGCGGGAACGAGATCACGCACCGACCGTAGAACAGCGGGCCGGAGACGGCGACGCAATTACCCGCTGCGTTCCAGCAGGGTCCGCGCCGCGCCGAGGACGAGGCGGCAGACCGCGTCGGGATCCGCGCTGGCCAGCGGTTCCTTGCCGGTGATCTCGCGGACCAGGCCGATCCCGAGCAGCCAGGCCAGGATGAGGTCGGCCCGCAGGTCCGCGTCGTCGGCGTCGGTCAGCGTGGCGAGCACCTTCGCGTACTCCTCGCCGAGCTGCCGCCGGACCGCGGCCGCCGCGCTGTCGTGCCCGGTCGACCGCAGGTAGGCGTCGAGCGTGCGATCGCGGCCCTTGTCGGACTCCAGCATGCTGCGCAACGCCGTCCCGAGCAGTTCGCCCGGTGGGGTGGTGGCGATCTGCTCGCGGCCTCCCCGCGCCAGGACCTCCTCGAAAAGCGCGTCCTTCGAGCCGAAGTAGCGGAAGAGCAGTGCCTGGTTGGCTCCGGCGACCTTCGCGATGTCGCGCACCGTCGTCCGGTCGAAACCGCGCTCGGCGAACAGCGCCGCCGCCGCGTCGAGCAAGGCCGCCTTGGTCGCGGCCGCGTCGCGCTTGCGGACCTGCGGTTCTTCCGTCATCGCGCCTCCCCGGGTCCGCACAGGTTAACGGGGCGTCGCACGGTAGGCGCATTGACGCTCACCGTGATCGTGGTTAGCGTTGTAAGCAGTTGCTTACAAACCGCCGAGCCGGGGGGTTTCCGGACAAATGACCACCACCGACAGCGAATTCGTCGCCTATCCCTTCAACCAGGACACAGGACTCGAACTCGACGCGGCCTACGCCGACGCTCGCGCGGCCGAGGGCATGCTCCGCGTCCGTCTCCCGCACGGTGAGCCGGCGTGGCTCGCGGTGCGCTACGCCGACGCGCGCCTAGTGCTGGGCGACCGGCGGTTCTCCCGCGCGATGGCCGCGGACAAGGACGAGCCGCGGATGGCGCCGGGCAGGCGGCCCGGCGGGATCCTCAGCATGGACCCGCCCGACCACACCCGGCTGCGCACGCTGGTCGCGAAGGCGTTCACCATGCGCCGCGTCGAGACGCTGCGGCCCCGGGTCGCCGAGCTGGCGGCGGGCCTGATCGAGGAGATGAAGGCCAAGGGACAGCCCGCCGATCTCGTCGAGGACTACGCGCTGCCGATCCCGGTCGCGGTCATCTGCGAACTGCTCGGCGTGCCCGTCGAAGACCGGCCGAAGTTCCGCGTGTGGAGCGACGCGGCGCTGTCGACCAGCCCGCTGACCACCGAAGAGATGATGGCCAACCAGGACGAGCTGCGGGCGTACATGCACGTGCTCGTCGAGCAGCACCGTGCCGAACCCCAGGACGATCTGATGACCGCGCTGATCGAAGCGCGCGACGTCCACGACAAGCTGAGCGAGCTGGAACTGGTCGACATGTGCGTCGGCATCCTGGTCGCCGGGCACGAGACCACCGCCAGCCAGATCCCCAACTTCGTCTACGCCCTGCTCGAACAGCCCGAGCAGCTCGCCCGCCTGCGCGCGGACCTGGACCTGATCCCGGCCGCGGTCGAGGAACTGCTGCGCTTCGTCCCCTTGGGTGCCGGAGCCGGGTTCGCCCGCTACGCCACCGAAGACGTCAAGGTGGGTGAGGTGCTGGTCAAGGAGGGCGAGCCGGTGATGGTCGCGATCGGCGCCGCCAACCGGGACGCGCTCCAGTTCACCTCGGCCGAAACCCTCGAATTCGGCCGGGATTCCAATCCTCACCTCGGTTTCGGGCACGGCGTGCACCACTGCCTCGGTGCCCCGCTGGCCAGGCTGGAACTTCAGGAGGCTCTGCGGGCGTTGCTGCGGGATCTTCCCGGATTGCGCCTCGGCGGCGATATCGTGTGGAAGACGCAGATGCTGGTGCGGGGGCCCCGCTCCATGCCGATCGGATGGTGAGCATGAGCTGGAAAGTCGAGGTCGATGGCAACACGTGCATCGGCTCGGGGATGTGCGCTGCGCTGATGCCGGAGGTCTTCGAACTCGAAGGCGCGACGGCGACGGTGGTCGATGGGGAGGTGAACCCGGACGAGACGGTGCTGGACGCGGCGGACTCCTGTCCCGCCATGGCCATCGAGGTACTGGAAAACGGTGCGGTGATCGGGCCGCGGCCCTGATCGTCGCCTTTTAACGCGTGGCGGTCGTCGGTGAAACGGCGTAGGACGGCTGGGTGAGCGATGACAGCTTGGCCATCCGAATCCTGACCATCGACGACCTGCCCGCGTTCGCGGACGTGCTCGCGCGCGCGTTCAATCTCGACGTCACCGACGCGCTGACGCGCCGCGACGAGCTGGTGTTCGAGCCAGAACGGTGGCACGGCGTCTTCGACGGCGACGAACTCGTCGGGACGGGAGGACTGCTCACCCGCAGGATCACCGTGCCGGGTGGCGGGCAGACGCCGATCGCCGCGGTGACCGCGGTCGGCGTCGCACCGGGACACCGCAGGCGGGGCGTGCTCACCCGGATCATGCGGGCGCAGCTGCACGGCCTGCACGAGCAGGCCCGCGAACCGGTCACCGCGTTGTGGGCGTCGGAATCGGTCATCTACCCCCGGTTCGGCTACGGCCTCGGGGCACAGTTCTACCGCTCGAAGATCAAGGCCAGGGCCGCGTTCCGGCCGGGTGTCGAACTCGCATCCGAGCGGGTGCGCGAAGTCGGGCTGGACCAGGCCGTCCCGCTGATCAAGGCGATCTACGAGAAGGAGGCGCCGCAACGGGCTGGCGCGCTCGACCGGCCGGACGCGGCCTGGGAGTTCCTCTTCGACGACCCGGAATACCGGCGCCGGGATTTCACCGCGCTGAAGTTCGCCGTGCTGCCGGACGCCTACGCGATGTTCCGCGTGAAGAGCGACTGGAACGAAGAAGGACCGTGCGGGACGTTGCGGGTGGTGGAGCTGGTCGCGACGACGCCGCAGGCGTACGCGACGCTGTACCGCTACCTGCTCGACTACGACCTGACCATCACCGTCGAGACGAACGCGGCCCTCGACGAGCCGCTCATCCACATCCTCGAAGACCCCCGCAAGATGAGCAGGCCCGCCGGGGACTCGCTGTGGGTGCGGCTCGTCGACGTCGATCGCGCCCTGGCCGCCCGCCGCTACAACGCCCCGGTGGACCTGGTGTTCGGCGTGCGCGACGCCTTCTGCCCGTGGAACGCCGGCAACTGGCGGCTCGTCACCGACGCCGACGGGAACGCCGAGGTGAAGCGCGTGGAGGACCCGCCTGACCTCGAACTGGACGTGACCGACCTCGGCGCGATCTACCTCGGCGGCACCCGGCCGAGCACGCTCGCCGCGGCGGGCCGGATCAAGGAGCGGACCGCGGGAGCGGTTTCGCGGGCGACGGCGGCGTTCGCGGGCGATCGCGAGCCGTCCTGCCTGGAATCCTTCTAGGGCTTCAGGATTCCGTGCTCGGTCACGACCGCGGTGATCAGCTCGTGCGGCGTCACGTCGAAGGCCGGGTTGAACACCTCCGCGCCCTCGGGCGCGACCGGCGTACCGCCGAAGCTCAGGACCTCGCCGGGATCGCGTTCCTCGATCACGATCCCGGCGCCGTCCGGCATCGAAGCGTCCACAGTGGACGAAGGAGCGACGACCACGAACGGGATCCCGTGGTGCTTCGCCGCGATCGCCAGGCCGTAGGTGCCGATCTTGTTGGCGACGTCGCCGTTGGCGGCGACCCGGTCGGCGCCGACGAGCACGCAGTCGACCAGGCCACGGCTCATCGCGGCGGCGGCCGCGCCGTCGGGCTGGATCCGGTACGGGACACCGGCTTCGGCCAGTTCCCAGGCGGTCAGGCGGGCGCCCTGCAAGAGCGGCCGGGTCTCGTCGACCAGCACGGATTCGACCAGGCCCCGGGTCTGCAGATGCCAGACGACGCCGAGCGCGCTGCCCCAGGCGACCGTCGCGAGATGACCGGCGTTGCAGTGGCTGAGCAGCCGCAACGGCCGTCGCTCGCAGTGTTCGAGCACCACCTCGGTCGCCAGGCGCGACGCCTCGTGATTGATCCGCTCGTCCTCGTCGAGGATCGTCAGTGCTTCGGTTAGGACGGCTTCGGGCCCCTCCGGGAGCTTCGCGAGCGCGCGGGAGACGCCCCAGCTCAGGTTGACCGCCGTCGGCCGGGCCTGGGCGACACGACGTGCCTCGGCCTCGACGTCACCATTCGCGCGGGTCGCGAGCACCACTCCGAGCGCTCCCGCCGCGCCGAGGGCGGGGGCCCCGCGGACCGCGAGCCGCTGGATGGCGCCGACGAGTTCGGCGACCGTGCGCAGTTCGAGCACGCGATACTCGGCGGGCAGCACGGTCTGGTCGATGATCGTGACCGCGTCGCCGGTCCAGTCGATCGTCCTGCGCATGGCGAGGTTCCCCCGGAAATCCAGTTGGCCGGTCGGGACCGGTTCGATGAGGATGCGGATCGTGACCATTCAACGCCACCATCCGCCCGGTCTGCACCCCACGCCCACCTATCACCACGTGACCGTCGTCGAAGGGCGGCGGGACGTCCACCTCGCCGGCCAGTGCCCGCTCGCCGAAGACGGCAAGGTCGTCGAAGGCGACGTGCTCGCGCAGGTCGACCAGGTCGTCGCGAACACCGCCGCCGCGCTCGCCTTCGCCGAAGCGGCCCCGGCCGACGTCGTGCGCACCGTGATCTACGTGGTGACGCCGGACGCCGACGTGCTTTCCGCCGTGTGGGACCGGTTCGTCGGGTCGGAGATCGGGGAGGCCTTCACGACCGCGAGCACCCTGCTCGGCGTCGCGCAGCTCGGCTACCCCGGGCAGCTCGTCGAACTCGACGTCACCGCCGCCACGGCCTGATCTCGCCGAACACCGGTCCGTGAAGGCCTCCTTGAGGGACTCTGGGTCCCTCAAGGAGGCCTTCACGGACATGACGCCTTTGCGCCGCTCACGACCACCGCGGCCGGCGGCATCAGGTGATGATCGTGACGACCGGCTCCCCGGCCTTCGCGGCACCGGCGAAGAAAGGCACGAGCGCGTCGTAGTGGGCCCGCACGTACTCCAGCGCGTCGGGCTCGTCCCAGATCGACGGGTAGATCCCCTCGGCTTCGAGCTCCGAGAGTGCGACGCCTTCCGAGAGCTTGTCGAATCCGGTCAGCTCCGCCGAGATCGTCCGCACCTCGTCCGCGCTGAAGTAGCGCGGCGGCCCGTCGCTGTCGGCTTCCCCCAGCAGCGTCCCGCCCAGTACGAAGTCGACCTTCAGCCCGGCCCGCCCCAGCAGGTACCACAGCGCGTTCCACGCCTTGTCGACGTCGACCGTCCGCTCGGTGCCGTCGGCTTTCTCGGCATAGTCCCAGTACCGGTCGGGCTCCTCGATCAGCTCACGCAGCTCATCGGAGGTGACCCGCAGGTACGCACCGCACATGCCCATCGGTCAGAGCCCCGCCATCAGGTCGGTCTCGGTGATGCCCGGGCCCTGACCGGCGCGGATGAACCACTCGACGCCGAACGCCTGCGCGAAACCCTCGTCGGGCATCGCGAGGAAGAACGAGTCCTCGCTGATCTGGCTGGCGTGCGCGCGCATCGCGGCCCGCTTGTGCGGCAGGTACGCGGTGACGTCGACCCTCGCCGTCAGGATCGCCTCCGGCTTGCCGAACTCGGAACCGTCCTCGAAGTCGGGGAGGTCCTCGGCCTTCATCTGCCCGGTCCGCACCGCCTCCTCCATGCCGCGGCGCATCTCGTCACTGTTGCTCGTCGCCTCGTAGACCCGCGGCGTGCCCGCCAGCTCGGCCGCGCGCATGCCGACGCGATGCACCTGAATGTGGTCCGGATGCCCGTAGCCGCCGTTGTCGTCGTAGACGGTCAGGACGTCGGCCTGCTCCTCGCGCAGGATCTCGGCCAGCCGCTGCGCGGCCTCCTCGACGTCGGCCTGCCAGAACGTGCCGGGCACGTCGTTGCGCGGCTCGCCCATCATGCCGGAATCGGTGTACCCCAGGAACTCCACGCGCTTGGCCCCCAGGACCTCGGCGGAAGCGTGCGTCTCCTGCACGCGACGCTGCCACAACTCCTCTCCTTCGTCGAGGAACCCGTCCGGGACCTCGCCGACCTCGCCCCTGGTCGCGACGACGAGCACGACACGGTGGCCTTCCTCGAAAGCCTTGCGCATGACGCCGCCCGCGACGATGCACTCGTCGTCGGGGTGGGCGTGGAAACTCACCAATGTGGCCATGGTGGGGAAACTATCGCGAGGCACCGACATATTCCGGCACGACTCAAGGTTCACGGACAACAGGAGGCGGGGGCCGGCGTGGCTGGGATCGACGATTGGTACAAGAACCGCGCACATCTGCGCGAAGTACAGCCCGGACGACATCCCGGATCCGGTCGTCTTCGGGGAGGTCCCGGCTCACGGGTGGAGCATCCGCAAAGGCGGATCGTCTCGGGGCGAGACACGGACCTCGGCGCCCAAGGCCGGGGACACCCGGTCGACGCGATCCACGGGCCAGACCCGGTGGAGCACTTCCGGGAGCAAGCGGCGCCGTGTCTTGGCACGGCTTCGCCGCCCAGTGGTTGCGAACTCATCCGAACACGAGCAATGAAACCTTCTCGACGGCCTGTCGTTCGTCCGACCCCGACTCCGACGCGACCTGCCGCGGTCGACTACTGCGACGGCTGCGGTATCGCGGTCCGCGACGACGGTCTCACGCCTGATCTGCGCGAGAGTCCGCCGGGCTCGATCTGGGGCCTTGATCAAGGTCGTGCCGGTCTCGTGCACCGAGACGAGGCCGAGCGTGAAGGATCAAGACGTTGAACGTCCTGATCCTCCCCCACACGACCGCCAGTCGTACCAGCGGGTAAGCACAGACGAGTCCGCTAGAGCGTCACTTGCCACTCACGACCACCCCGGCCCACCGCTCACTCAAGCCGGATAGGTTCGCCGCAGGAACTCCAGCGTCAGGGCCCAAGCCGCCGCGGCGGGCTCGGGCTGGTGGAACATCGGCGCCACGTGGTTGTGGAACGCGTGCCCCGCGCCCTCGTGGACGTGGATCTCCGCGCCGTCATGCGAAGCGACCGCGTCGGCCAGGCGACGCACCCCTTCGACGGGAATGTAGGGATCGGCGCCCCCGAACTGGAACTGGATCGGGCAGCTGATCTTGTCCAGCAACGGAATCTGCCCCGGCACCGTCGACCCGTAGTACGAGACGGCGACGTCCGGGTCGCCCTCGGCGGCCGCGGCGTAGGTCATCGAGCCGCCGAGACAGAAGCCGAAGAGGCCCGCTCGGCCGCCGGTCTCGGGCAGGGAGCGCAGCATCGCGAGGGTCGCGAGGACGTCCGAGACCGCGCGCGCCGGGTCGAGTTTGCCGGAGACCTCCATCGACGCGGAGATCCCGGCCTCGTCGTGCGTGGCCGACCAGCCGGGCGCGATCCGCCAGAACAGCTCGGGCACGGCGACGACGTAGCCGAGCTCGGCGAGATCGGCGGCGACCGACTTGAGGTAGTCGTCGAGGCCGAAGATCTCCTGGATCAGCACCAGACCCGGACCGGAGCCGGATTCGGGCAGCCAGAGCGGGGCGTCGAACGAGCCGTCGGCGACGGTCACCTGGGTCATCGGGTTCCTTCCAGCGCGCGCACGAGGCAGTCCGCCACCAGGGCGGCCTGCGTGCCGTCGGGGTCGAGGTCGGGATCGAAGATGGTCAGTTCCAGTCCGGCCGCGCCGGGGAGCGAGACGAGACCGCGCAGCAGCTCGACGAGCCTGTCCGGGCTGAGCCCGCCGGGATCGGGACTGTCCACAGCGGACACGAACTCCGGGTCGAGGGTGTCGATGTCGATGTGGATCCAGAAACCGTCCAGCGGCGTGAAGATCTCACGGGCGGCGGCGAGCGCGCCCTCGGTGCCGGACGCCATGATCTCCTGGCTGGTGACGACGCGAAGCCCGGCTTCCCGCGTCTCGGCGGACTCCTCCTCGCGCACGCCGAGCACGAGGACGTCCTCGTCGCGGACGTAGGGCGCGAGGCCGTCCACATCGGCCAGTTCGGGCGCGCCGCGGCCGGTCACGACGGCGAGGGCCTCGCCGCCGACGGCACCGACGTGCTCGGAATTGCCGAGATGCCGGAAGTCGTCGTGCCCGTCGAAGTAGGCGATGCCGAAGCGCCCTTCGCGACGCAGGGTCAGCATCGCGGCGAGCGCGATCGAGCAGTCGCCGCCGAGCACGACCGGGAAACCGCCGTCCGCGCGGATCTTCGCGAGACGTCCGGCGAGGGTGGCGGTGTAGGTCGCGATGGCGGCCGCGTTCCGGGTGCCGCTGCCGGGCGACCACGCGGGCAGGTATCGCGGCGGTGTGACGACGCCGCCGTCGGTCGCGTCCAACCGGGTGAGCAGGCCGTGGTCACGCAGCGCGCCCGGCGCCTTGTAGCAGCCAGGGACCACCCCTTCGGCGGGCGGGCGCAGGCCGAGGTTGGACGGTGCGTCGAGCAGTACGAGATTCCCCATCACCTCACCGTAGTAGTCGTCCCTGGTGTCGCGCCGTCCGTCCCTTTAGGTTGGAGAGAACGGAGGAGGCTCAATGGCGGAGCGGACGAAGTACATCCTCGACGAAGCGGACATGCCGGCCCGGTGGTACAACGTCGTCCCGGACCTGCCGGAGCCGCCGCCTCCGCCCCTGCATCCGGGCACCCGCGAACCGATCGGCCCGGACGATCTCGCGCCGCTCTTCCCGCAGGCGCTCATCGCCCAAGAGGTCACCAGCGAACGCTACGTCGACATCCCGGAAGAGGTCCAGGACGTCTACCGGCTCTGGCGTCCTTCGCCGCTCTTCCGTGCGAGGCGGCTGGAGAAGGCGCTCGGCACGCCCGCCCGGATCTACTACAAGTACGAGGGCGTCAGCCCGGTCGGTTCGCACAAGCCCAACACCGCCGTGCCACAGGCGTTCTACAACGCGGCCGAGGGCGTCACGAGGCTGACGACGGAGACCGGCGCGGGCCAGTGGGGGAGCGCGCTCGCGTTCGCCTGCGCCACCTTCGGGCTCGAATGCGAGGTGTGGCAGGTCCGCGCTTCCTACGACCAGAAGCCGTACCGCAAACTGATGATGGAGACCTTCGGCGCGACGGTGCACCCCAGCCCGTCCGAGCTGACCGAATCCGGCCGCGCGATCCTGGCCGCCGACCCGGGATCGACAGGGAGCCTCGGCATCGCGATCAGCGAGGCCGTCGAACAGGCGGCGCAGGCGGAGAACACCCGTTACGCGCTCGGCAGCGTGCTCAATCACGTGCTGCTGCACCAGACGATCATCGGCGAAGAGGCGCTCAAGCAGTTCGAACTGGCCGGGGACACCCCGGACGTCCTCGTCGGCTGCACCGGCGGCGGGTCGAACTTCGGCGGGCTCGCCTTCCCGTTCCTGCGCGAGAAACTCGCCGGGCGGATGGACCCGGTGATCCGCGCCGTCGAACCGGCGGCCTGCCCGACCCTCACCCGCGGGAAGTACGCGTACGACTTCGGCGACACCGCCGGGCTGACGCCGTTGCTGAAGATGCACACCCTCGGTCACGACTTCATCCCCGACCCCATCCACGCCGGCGGCCTGCGCTACCACGGGATGTCGCCGCTGATCTCGCACATCTACGAACTCGGCCTCATCGAAGCGCTCGCCATCGGACAGGAGGAGTGCTTCGCCGCGGGTGTGCGGTTCGCCAGGACCGAGGGGATCATCCCGGCGCCGGAGCCGACGCACGCGCTCGCCGCGTGCATCCAGGAAGCGTTGCGGTGCAAGGAAACCGGTGAGGAGAAGGTGATCCTGACCGCGCTGTGCGGGCACGCGCACCTCGACCTCCCGGCCTACGGCGCGTACCTGGCGGGGAACATCTCCGACCACGCGCTGCCGGACGAGGTCCTCGCGAAGTCCCTCGCCGGTCTCCCGTAACCCTCGCGCGGATGTCATGAAAGGGTCGTTCAGGACGAAAAATGTCCTGAACGACCCTTTCATGACACCCGGGAGTGAGGGGGTCAGCCGGTCACCTGGTAGCCCGAAGTCCGGTTCCGTCCCGTGTTCTTCGCTTCGTAAAGCGCGCGGTCCGCGATGGCGATCACCGCGTCGAGGTCGGCGACATCGGGCCGGTCGGCGAGCCCGATCGACACCGTGACGTGCTCCGGCAGGTCGCCGGCGCGGGAGGCCACGCTCGACCGGATCCGTTCCGCGATCGCGTGGGCGTGCACGGCGGACGTGCCGGGCAGCAGCACGACGAACTCCTCCCCGCCGAACCGCCCGACCAGATCGGTGCCGCGCACCTCGGTGCGCAGCGTTTCCGCGATCGCCGCCAGATACCGGTCGCCGACCAGATGCCCGTGCCGGTCGTTGATCAGTTTGAACCGGTCGACGTCGACCATCAGCAGGCTGGTGTGCCGTCCCGCGCGCCGCGCGCGGTCGAGTTCGTCGGTCGCGGCCTCGCGCCACGCCTTGGCGTTGAGCAGACCGGTCTTGGCGTCGCTGCTCGCCTGTCGTTTCAGTTGCCGCAGCAGGACCCCGCGGTGCAGCACCAGCGTGATCCCGACGACCAGCAGCAGCACCACCGGCCAGTCCCGCAGCGCCCACGCCACGATCACGCCGAGCGCGATCGTCGCCGCTTCGAGTGCGTACTCGAACGGCATCGCCAGCGCGTCGCGCAGCCGGTCGTGCGGGGTGCCGTAGTACACCGCGATCGTCATCAGCACGGTGTTGACCAGCATGAACACCCCGCCCGCCGCGACCACCGAGCCGAACGACGAGACGTCGCGGGGGAGTTCCTCGAACGGGACCGCGTACCGGGAAAGGAAGGCGGCGGCCGCGAAGCCCGACAGGACGGTCGCGGCCGTGGAGTACATCCGCCGGAACAACGGGTTCGGCTGCCCGCGGAACCAGCGGTAGAAGAACGACAGGGCGATGACCAGCGCGGCCAGCCCGGGGTGCACCAGCAGTACGGCGGCGAAGGTCCAGACGCTGTCGAGCGAGATGTGCGGCGTGCCCGCGAACCGTTCCCGTACCCGCTCCACCGGGCGCGACAATTCCGTGTAGAGGACGACGCTGGTGATCAGGATCGCGAAGGGGATGGCGTTGCCCTGAGTGAACGGGATCCGGAGAAAAGACCAGGCGGATCCGGCGATCGCCGCGACGTCCACCAGGAGGACGAAGCCGATCAAGCCGCGGTTGGGTAGCCGCCACAGCGCCCAATTCGTTAGCGCCACGGTGACGAACGTAATCGGTTGGATACTAGGTGTCACTACGCTGTATGGGTAGGCGTGGGTGCACCACGCGTGACCGGAACGGGGAAGTGGAGGGGGTGAGCTCCATGCGCGGGCAGAACTGGTGAGTACCCGGTTCCGGTCAAAGGGGGTGAAGCGGAGCCACGTGGCGCCAAGCCCGGGTGGCCGGAACAGCCACGACGAGACCGGCCAATGCGATGACCGAGACCGTCGTCGCGGGTGAACCGAGCACGCCGACGAGCAGGCCGCCGGCGATCAGCCCGATTCCCTGCACGGCGATGAGTCCCGACCCGGCGAGGCCGAAGGCCTGGCCTCGTTCGGTGTCGGGGACCAACCGCATGAACGTGGTGCTCGCGGTGACCTGGTAGGCCGCGCACATCCCGGACAGCACCAGCAGTCCGGCGGCGTAGGGGAGCGACGGCCGGAACCAGAACGCCGCGAGCGGCACGATCGCGCCGAGCGCGAGGATCCCGACCATCCGCAGCCGGATCTCGGGCCGGACCAAGCGGCCCAGCACGAACACGCCGAGCACGATCCCCGCCGGATGCGCGGCGAGCAGCAGCCCCGCCGTCGCCGCCCCGCCGCCGATCTCCGCGGCGTAGGGCACGGCGAGACCTTCCGGCACGATCACGAAACCCGCCAGCCACGCCAGGCCGACCAGCGCGCGCAGCCGGCGATCACGCCAGATCGTGCGGGCGCCCGCCGAAAGCCGTCGCAGGGTCGACGTCGCCGGTCCGCCGGATCCCGAAGCGGCCCGGGCACGGACACCCAGCCGCAGGACGATCGCCGAGACACCGAACGTGACCGCGTCGATCGCCAGTCCCCGTCCCGGCCCGATCGCGGCGATCACCGCGCCGCCCAGCGCGAACCCGGCGAGCTGGCCGACCTGGTTGGTGATCTTCAGCAGGGATTGGCCCAGCACATACCGGTCCCCGCTCAGGACAGAAGGAAGGACCGCGGCCTGCGCGGCGGTGAACGGCGCGTTCGCCAGCTGCACCACCACGAGCACGGCGGCGAGCACGGGCAACGGGATGCCGGGGACGGCGAGCACCGCCACCAGGAGCGCCCGGACGACGTCGGAGCAGACCATCACCGCCCGCCGCGGGAACCGGTCGGCCAGCCCGCCGAGCAACGGCCCGCCGATCAGATCGGGCAGATAGGTGAGCGCGTAGGTCAGCGCGGGCCAGGTCGCCGAACCGGTCCGCTGGAACACCAGGACCGACAGCGCGACCCTGGCCACCTGATCGCCGAGGATCGACTGGAGTTCAGCGAACCAGATCGCCCGCAGTTCACCGACCGCGAGGATTTGCCGGAAGGTCGCCGTCGAGGTCATGTGTGGCCACCCCCGCTCGCTCGGGTTCACCACTCAGAGTACGCCCCCGGGCGCTTTGGGTGAACCCTCGCTGGTCAGTCGCGAGTGCTCTCCACATTCTCACCAGGCGGTGCCCCCGCCGGCAGGTCGAGCCCGTCAGAAACGGTGGAGTCGGTCACAGCGACCTGGTGGACGACGCTGAGGCCAGCCCCAGCAGGCCACGATGCGCGGGGGTGCAACGACCGGTCGCTACGGCGCGGTGCGATGACCTTGAGCCACCGCCCTACGGAGATCGAGATCGGTCGATCGTATCTGTAGGTGAGCCATACCAAGATGATCAATGTCAGGCACGGAAGCCCGATTGAGAATGCGTACAAAGTTCCGACCCCGCAGCACATCGAACTGAATCAGTTGATCTGGTCAGCGGGGCATGCCCCGGACAGAAGACTTTGTCTGACGCCGAAAGTAGCACAGCCGTGCGTGGCCAAGTGTTACAGCGGACCATCCTGCTCGGTCCACTGCACACCGGACGGCCGTTGCCCGCCGGAGTTCAGGAAGTCGTGAGCGGCACGCCGGGCGACCTCTACGGCGATCTCGGCGTTGTCTGGGTACTCCCGAGGATTGTTCATGAAGTAGTAGAGAACCTGTCCGCCTGGCGGCAGCGAAAAGGTCCCGCCCTTCGAATGCGCTCCGTTCGGCGCGTCATCACCGACGTACCGCAGGCTCGCCCGTTCGCCGTGCAGGCCGATCTCAAGCCAAGACTTTTCCGGATCGCCGTCCGTGTACAGTTCGGCGAGTGTCGGCCCGTTCATGGCCGCCAAGGCGTCCAGAACGCGGTCGAGATCGGTCGTTGTCGTGATCGTGGTCGCTTCGGTCACGTTACCGTCGTACCAAGCTTCGATCATGGCTTCTTTCTCTGTCCGAGGTAGGTGGTCCCGACCGGTGTTCCGTCCGGCGTGGTCCCGTACACGGTGAGCGCGCTTCCTTGGGGAAGGATCTTAGGGACCAAGGTCTCACAGCCGAACGGGCCTTTGCACACCTCGTTGTTGACGGCGACGGTTGCGCTGGTGATGCCGTTGTTCTGCATGTGAACGGCCAGCTTGACCTCGACGTCGGCAGTGGTGGAGGGCATCCGCCGGGCCCCCTGGTCCTTGAAGAACTGGACCGCCGCGGTTTCCATGTCGTCACGGCCGCTCACGATGCGCCCGGCTTCCTCCGCATCCGAGCCCGTGACCCACAGCCCGTGTGTCTTCTGTCCCTCTCCACGGTCGACGCGCGGCGGAAGATCTCGTTTCAGTTCGCCCACGCGGTCTTGGGAGACCGGAACGGGCTTCTCCAGCGTGGTTGTGGTGTGCACACCGGGCAGGCTGTGCGCTCCATCCTCCCGCGTCAGCCCCGTGACCTCGATGCTTGTCGGTGTTGCCGACATGCCGATCTCGGCCAGATACGCCGAGATACTCGCCTTCACGATCCTGAACCGGCTGACTGCCTGTTCTGCGGAGCGGCGTAGCTCGTCGTACAGCCCCGGGAGGGCACCTATTTCGAGGTCACCGGTTCCGCCGATCGCCCGTCCAAGCCATAGGGCGGATTCGCCGAAGCCCTCAGTGGCTTCCTGAGTCGCCTGTTCTGCCTGCTCAAGTGATGCGACGGCGGCGCCGAGTGCTGCGGCGACCGCTTCGACATCGCTCAATCCACCCCTCCTCGCCCCTGTGCCGTGGACCCATGACACTGGGTCTGACAGCGGACGGGACAAGAAACCGGGGCGAGCGGGTGTACTTGGGTGCGGCCGCTGTCGGTTTCCTGTCCGGCTTGTGAGCTGCGTTCAGGTCTGGAGAACCCGGTGGCGCTCGCGCCACGCAAGATCAGTTTCTCGCCCTCCGGCGCCGTACTGTCCGAATCTTCATCAGATCGAGGTTTCGGCCACACCTCACGCAGTGAAGGCCCCCTTCATGGCGCTGGACGCCATGAAGGGGGCCTTCACGGGAAGAGAGCGGGTTACTCCGTGCCGCAGGTGATCTTCGGCTGCGGGTTGTAGTGGACGTTCCGGGTGTGACGCCGGACCTCGCGGCCGCTCGCGGCGTCCTTGATGATCCGGGTGTCCGACGTGGTGAAGCCGGGCGCGCCGTTGCTGGGCTTGCAGTTCTCGGCCGGGCCGGGTTTCGTCGGCGGGTCGGACGGGTTGGTGCGGCCGCCGGCGACCGACTCGACGGTGTACTTCTTGGTGCCCCACAAGCGGATCGTGATGTCCGACGGCGTCCACACGGTCTGGATCGCGACGCCGGTGTCGCCGTCGTTCGTGAACTTCAGGTCGATCACGCTGCCGCCGTTGTGGTTCTGGAACACGGTCGCCTCGCGCGCGGCGGGGTAACGGCTGATGTAGTAGCTGTGTTCCTTGTGCTCGGTGTCCTTCATGCCGGCGAAGTACGAGGCGTTGTAGAGCGTGGTCGCGAACTGCGAGATCCCGCCGCCGACCTCGCGGCCGGGCGCGCCGTCCTTGATGACACCGGCCTCGACGTACCCCTGCGGCGCGCCGCGCGGCCCGGTGAACCCGTTGAGGCTGAACGTCTCGCCCGGCTTCACGATGGCGCCGTTGACCTTCTGCGCCACGACCCGGATGTTCGTCCCCGAGTCCGGGGCGAACCCGCCGGTCTTGAACTCGCTGACGACCTCCTTGATGCCGAGCTGGTTCGCCTGCTCGGTGGTCACCTTGGCCGGGGTCTTCTTGTAGGTCACCGCGAGGTCGCGGGGCGCGTCGCGCTTGAGCACGTCGAGCACCGGCTTGAGGCTCGGCTCCCAGTCGACGACGTTCGCGTCCTCGGAGGGCTGGACGGTCGGCTTGCCGCCTTCGAAGACGATCTGCGCGTCCTTGCCCTCCTTCTCAGTGGACTTCAGCTGCGGGCCCGCGGCTTCGATGATCTTGGTGTTGTCCACCTTCGGGTTCAGCACGCCGCCGTCGGCGGGTTCGAAGGTCAGCGCGGTCGCGATGGCTTCCGGCTTGACGATCGCGTCCTTGCCCTCGCCCTTGATGACGATCGGCGCCGACACGGCGGGCTTCGCGATCTGGTCGAGGGCGGCGTGGACGGCTTCCGGCGAGACCTTGACCGGGGTCTGGGTGACGGCGAGCGTCAGCGGCTCGCCGGTGGCCCAGCGGTCCAGGATGGTCTTCTTGGCGGCCTCGACGTCGAGCTTCTGCCCGGTCTTCGGCTCGACCGCGACGGGCTTGGACTCTTCGAAGCGGACGGTGCCCTCGACCGGGTCGCGGTCGACCTTGTCACGCAGGTTCTCCAGCGCCCCGGTGAGCTTGCCGTCGTCGGTCTGCGTGACGACGCCGACCTCGGTGGTCGTGAAGAACGACGCGATCCGCGTTAACGGGTTCAGCGGCTGGTCGCCCGCCTGGTCCAGGGTGGCGGGCCAGTCGAGGCGCAGGCCGGCGTTGTTCGGCGCCAGCGACTCCTGGGCGTCGCCCGCGACGACCTTCACCGGCCGCGTCAGCCGCGGTTCGATGCCGCCCCGGAGCTCCTTCTCGGCCGCGGTGCGGTCCATCCCGCCGACGTCGACCCCGGCGACGGTGACGCCGCGGGGGACGCTGCCCTGGGAGACCAGCACGTCGAGGGCGTACGCGACGACCAGCAGGCCGAACACGCCGCCGCCGATGAAGGCGGCCTTGCGGTAGCTGCGACGGCGCTTCGGTGGCGTGGGCTCCTGGGGCGTGGCAGACTCCGCGAACCCGGGCGTGACGACCGGGAGAATGTCCGTCTGCTCAGCGTGGGACTCGGGCCAGCGCGGTTCCTGCGGCAACTTTCCACCCTCCACGGTCCGGTGGGGCCGGACGTCGTGATCGAACATCCGGGCCTTCCACACGTTCCGGACGTACGTTCAAGATACGGGGGGCGTTTTGTGTGCCTGCAACTCGCCCGGTTGGGTGAGCGAGTCACTCCGTCGGGTGGTCACTGGGCGTCAGGTTCCGGATTTTCGCCCACTCTCGCGAGAAAGTCGAAGTCACAGCCTTCGTTGGCTTGCGTGATGTGTTCGGTGTACAACGCGCCGTAACCACGTTCGTACCGCGGGGGCGGCGTGGTCCACCGTGCCCGGCGTTGTTGCAATTCCGCATCATCGACGTCGAGGCTCAGCCGTCGCGATGGGACGTCCAAAGTGATCGGATCGCCGTCGCGGACCAGCGCGAGCGGCCCGCCCACGTGGGATTCCGGCGCGACGTGCAGCACGCACGCGCCGTAACTGGTGCCGCTCATCCGGGCGTCGGACACGCGGACCATGTCCCGGACGCCCTTGGCCAGCAGGTGATCGGGCAGCGGCGGCATCCCGTACTCGGGCATGCCGGGGCCGCCGAGCGGACCGGATCCGCGCAGCACCAGGACGGAGTCCTCGGTGATGCCGAGCGCGGGATCGTTGATGCGCTTCTTCAAGTCCTTGTAGTCGTCGAAGACCACCGCCGGTCCAGTGTGGACGAGCAGCCGCGGGTCCGCGGCGATGTGCTTGATCACCGCGCCCGAAGGGGCGAGGTTTCCGTGCAGCACGGCGACTCCGCCTTCCGCGGCGACCGGGTTGCCGCGCGGGCGGATGACGTCGTCGTTGTGCACCCGCGCCGTTTCCAGTGTCTCGCCGAGAGTCCGGCCGGTGACCGTGACGCGTTCGGTGTGCAGCAGATCGGTCAGCCGCGAGAGCAGACCGGGAAGCCCTCCTGCGTAATAGAAGTCCTCCATCAGCCAGTCCCCGCCGGGCCGGATGTTCGCCAGCACCGGGACCCGGCGCGCGATCGCGTCGAAATCGCCGACGGACAAAGGGATCCGGCCGCGGCCGGCCATCGCGATCAGATGGATGACGGCGTTGGTCGAGCCGCCGAGCGCCAGCACGGTGGTGATCGCGTCGGCGTACGCGCGCTTGTTGAGGATCTTCGTGATGGCGAGGTCCTCCCACACCATGTCCACCACCCGCGCGCCGCTCGCCGCGGCCATCCGGTGGTGCGCCGAGTCCACGGCGGGGATCGACGCCGCGCCGGGCAAGGTCAGTCCGAGCACTTCGGCGACCGACATCATCGTGGACGCCGTCCCCATCGTCATACAGGTCCCGGGGGAGCGGGCGAGCCCACGCTCCAATTCGGACAGTTCCGCGTCGCCGATCAGCCCGGCACGCTTGTCGTCCCAGTACTTCCACATGTCGGTGCCGCTGCCGAGCACCTCGTTCCGCCAGTGCCCGCGCAACATCGGGCCCGCGGGCACGAAGATCGCGGGGAGGCCCGCGCTCGCCGCGCCCATCAGCAACGCCGGCGTCGTCTTGTCGCAGCCGCCCATGAGGACGGCGCCGTCGATCGGATAGGACCGCAGGATCTCTTCCGCCTCCATCGAAAGCAGGTTGCGGTAGAGCATCGGCGTCGGTTTCTGGAAGGTCTCCGACAGCGTCGCGACCGGGAACTCCAGCGGGAATCCGCCCGCCTGCCACACCCCGCGTTTGACCTGTTCCGCGCGTTCGCGCAGATGCAGGTGGCAGGGGTTGATGTCGCTCCAGGTGTTGAGGATCGCGATGACGGGCTTCCCGAGGTGTTCCTCCGGGTTGTAACCGAGCTGCCTGCTCCGGGCGCGGTGGCTGAACCCGCGCAGTTCGTCGCCGCCGAACCAGCGGTGGCTGCGGAGATCCTCGGGGGCTTTCATACCTCCGAGTATGACATCTCATATATGATTGACCGATGTCGTCGACCTTCAGCCTGCCCGCTTCCCGCACCGAAGTGGTGCTCGAAGAGATCCGCCGCGGCATCCTCACGCGCGAGCTCGCACCCGGGCAGCCGCTGGTCGAAGCCGAACTCGCGGCCCGGCTCGGGGTGTCGAAGACCCCGGTCCGCGAGGCGCTCAAGGTGCTGTCGAACTCGGGGCTCGTGACGTTCAGCCCGTACAAGGGCGCCTCGGTGTGCGTGGTGGACGCGGAGCTGGCGAAGTCGGTCTACGACGTCCGCATGGTGCTGGAACCCGAAGCCGTGCGCCGGTCGGTGGAACGGCGCTCGCCGCTCGAAGACGCCGCGGAGACGCTGAAGGAGGCGTCGGCGGCGATCGCGGACAAGGACCAGGCCGCGCTGAGCCTGCTCAACCGCCGGTTCCACCGCGCGCTCTACAGCGGCTGCGGCAATCCGCTGATGGTCTCGATGCTGGACGACCTCAAGGACCGAGCCGCGCTGATCAGCGTGGTCGGCTGGGAGGCGAATCCCAGCTGGCGCAAGGAATGGAACGAGCACAAGGCGGTGCTGGCGGCGGCGAAGAAGGGTGACGCCGACGGCGCGGCCGGGCTGTTGCGGGCGCATATCGGCGACTTCCTGGACCGGATCCTCGGGGCGATCGGAGCCGAGTGATGCGCCTGCTGATCGTCGCCGACACGCATCTGCCGCTGCGCGCCAAGGCGCTGCCGGATCAGGTCTGGCGCGAGGCCGACGCGGCGGACGTCGTCGTCCACGCCGGCGACTGGGTCGAGCTCGCCCTGCTCGACGAGCTCGAAGCCCGCAGCAAGCGGCTCATCGGGGTCTGGGGCAACAACGACGGCGCGGACCTGCGGGCGAGGCTCCCCGAGATCGCGCGGGCGGACCTCGGCGGCGTAGCCCTGGCGGTCGTCCACGAGACCGGCGGCAAGCAGGGACGCGAGCGGCGCTGCGACAAACAGTTCCCGGACACCGACGTCCTGGTGTTCGGGCACAGCCACATCCCCTGGGACACGGTCACGCCGAACGGGCTGCGGCTGCTGAACCCCGGCTCGCCGACGGACCGGCGTCGTCAGCCGTTCTGCACCTATCAGACCGCCGAGATCCGCGACGGCGAGCTGCGCGACGTCGCTCTTCATGAGCTGCCTCTTCGCCGCTGACGGGGTAGACAGGGAGCCATGGAACCGGCGCAGGCGTTGAGGGAGATCGCGTTCCGGCTGGAACGCGCGGGCGAACCGAGCTACCGGGTGCGGGCCTTCCGGCAGGCGGCTTCGGTGATCGCCAAGGTCAAGCCCGACGACCTGCGCAAACGTGCCGAGGCGGGCACGCTGACCGCGTTGCCGAACATCGGCAAGGCGACCGCGGCCGTCGTCGAGGACGTCCTCGCGGGTCGCCGTCCCGCGTACTTCGAGAAGATCGGCGAGCCGAAGCTGCCCGACGGCGGTCCGATGCGGGCCGCGCTGCGCGGCGACTGCCACACCCATTCGGACTGGTCCGACGGCGGGAGCCCGATCGAGGAGATGGCCGAGGCCGCCCGCGCGCTCGGGCACGAATGGATGGTGCTGACCGACCATTCGCCGCGGCTGACCGTCGCCAACGGCCTCTCACCCGAGCGGCTGCGGCGGCAGATGGACGTCGTCGCGGAACTGAACGAGACGATGGCGCCGTTCCGGATCCTGCACGGCATCGAGGTCGACATCCACCTCGACGGCACGCTGGACCAGGAGGAAGACCTGCTGGAGCAGCTGGATTTCGTGGTCGCGAGCGTGCATTCGAAGCTACGGATGCCCGCCAAGGAGATGACGCCGCGGATGATCGCCGCCGTCCAGCATCCGCGGGTCCGGGTGCTGGGGCACTGCACCGGACGGCTGGTGATGGGGGCACGCGGGAAGCGGCCCGAGTCGGAGTTCGACGCGGAAGCGGTGTTCACCGCGTGCCGGGACAACGGCGTCGCCGTCGAGATCAACTCGCGTCCCGAACGCCGGGATCCGCCGACGCGGCTGCTGAGCCTGGCCGTGGACCTGGGCTGCGACTTCGCGATCGACAGCGACGCGCACGCGCCGGGACAGCTGGACTGGCTGGTCTACGGCTGTGTGCGGGCCACCGAGCTGGGGATCGAGCCGGACCGGGTGATCAACACGCGGACCGCCGAAGACCTGCTGGCCCCTGGCCTGTCGGGCTCGTGAGCGGCATGGCTGGTTAGCACCGGGCCGGCACGCGTGTCGTCCGGGCCATCACCTGTGTCGTCCATCTGATCACACGCGCCGTCCGACCAGTCACGCGAAAACACCGGCCCGGTCCGGTGGCCGTGAGTGGCAAGGCTGGCTATCGGGGTAAGGCGGAAGTCCCCTTCGCCTCGCTGGTCACCGGTCCGTGAAGGCCTCCTTGAGGGACCCAGAGTCCCTCAAGGAGGCCTTCACGGACTCGACACTCGAAGCGTGCCGAGCGCTAGTTGATCTCGAACGGCTCCCCGTAGACCTTCCACTTCAGCGGAGTGTGCAGGTCGAGGTTGCCGTCGTTGAGCCACACCAGCTGGGCCGTGTCGATCCGCGACGTGTCCGCGTGCGCCTCTTCCTGCTTCATGACCACGCGCCGCGCGTCGAGGAACGCCTTCAGATACGCCTTCTCGTCGCCGCCCTGGGACGGCGGCTTCGCCTTCTGGATCGCGGTCGAGCGGATGCCGCCGAAGCTGTCCTGGCTGGTGCCCGGGCCGTGCATCACGATGGCGTCGTAGTAGATGAATTGTCCCAGTGCGCCCAGCCCGTCCGATTTGGCCTGGTTCACCGACGGGTCGAAATAGACGCGGTCGCGTTCGCCGTTCTGCGCTTCCTTGAAGTCCGCGCGTCCGGCGGCCTCCTTCCACGCGTTTTCGAAACCGCCGCCCAGGCCTTCGTGCGAATCGCTGCCGTTGACTTTCCGCAGCGCCGGGAGGTATTCCGCGAGCGGGTTGTCCGGGACCGAGTTCGTGTAGCGCTCGACGAGGTCGAGCATGTCGCCGGTGCCCGAGCAGAACCCGATGATGCCGGCGGTGTACCCGCGTCCGTCGCCGATGTCCTCGATGTAGGAGTACTGCGCTTTCCAGTCCAGCGAAGAGTTTTCCGCGCTGGAGACGATCTGCATCGCGATCTCCTTCTTCTCCGGCGAGGCGAGGTCGCCACCGGAGGCGAAGATCGACACCGACGCCGGGGCGGGCTCGGCGGACGCTAGTGAAGAGAGCGCGACGGGGCCGGAAACGGCGAGAGCGAGGACGGAAACAGCGCCGAGAGCACGACGCATCGCGGGCCGCAGGGTGTCACTCATGAAAGGTGTCCCTTTCCACAGAGAATTGTCATTTTCTGATCGGTGTAGCTGCGGCGTGCGGACACGATAACCAGGGGTGACAGTTTCCGGCAAGGGGTCGATCTGGTGGAAGATTTTTGCTACAAGGTCGCGAAGCGCAGCCCCGCGCCACTCAGCCTGTCGATCAGCGCCTGCCCCATCGCGGTCGCCGTGGTGACCTGCCCGGCCGTCTCGGGCAGGTCGTCCAGCGCCAGGCACAGGGCGGACTCGCCGAGCATCTTGGCCGTCTCGCCGTAGCCCGGATCGCCACCGGACACCTCGGTCACGACGCGTTCGCCATCGCTCTCGGCGTGGAACCGCACGGAGAACCACGACCGCGCGCGCCGCTGCTCGTCCGGTCCGCCGCCGGGCTTCAGCAGATTCGACAGCGCCCGTCGCGCGGGCGGGATCTGGGCGGCGCCGAACAGGACGCCCATCCCGGCGGCGCCGGCGACCACCGTCGGAAGCCGTTTGATCGCCGCGAAATGCCGGTAGGTGAAGTCGGGGCCGTACGCCGGGAGGGCGGCGGCGGAGCGGGCGACGATCATCGGGTCGATGGTCGGCAGCGGCACCGCCCAGAAACCGTCGGGGCTGCGGTGCGGGGTGCCGAGCGAGGTCCGTGCGCGACGGCCCGCCGGCCGGGGTTCGGCGGCGGCGCGGTCGCGGGCGGCGCGGATGCTCGGAGACAGCCGGGAAAACGCGGTCAGCGCCGAAAGGAACGTGCCGCCCGAAGGCGCCGCGCCCGCCCGCACGTAGCCGTCGATCCGGACCGGCTTCCCTTGCGGCAACCGGGAAATCGTGAACAGGGCGCCGAGGTCGTGCGGGATCGAGTCGAAACCGCACGCGTGCACCAGCCGCGCGCCGGTCTCGGCCGCGCGGGCGTGATGGGCGAGGTACATCTTGTCGACGAACTCGGGCTCGCCGCACAGGTCGGCGTAGTCGGTCCCCGCCTCGGCGCACGCGGCGACCAGGGGCTCTCCGTAGTGGACGTACGGGCCGACTGTGGTGGCGACGACCTTCGTGGACTCCGCGACCTTTCGCAGCGAGTCCACATCGGAGACATCGGCGCGCAACAGCGGCAGTTCGCCGAAGTCCGGGTTGATCGAGAAAAGGTTTTCCCGCAACGCTTCCAGCTTGCCGGGATCGCGTCCGGCCAGGGCGAGACGCAGGCCGGGCGGCGCGGTGCGCGCGAGATAGTCCGCCGTCAGGCCACCGGTGAACCCGGTGGCGCCGAACAGCACGACGTCGTGATCACGTTCGGTGGGCATCGCGCCACACTACCGCCGGTCATCGCCTGTCGCCGGTGTAGACGACGGCGGCGCCCACGGCGTCCACGCCCGAGATGAGCTCGGCGAGCGCCTTCGGGAGTTCCCGGTGCGTGGCTTCGGCCCAGGTCCGCAGGCCGGCGCGGTCGAGTTCCGGCTCGCAGAGGTCGTCGAGGCCGACGGTCCAGGCCAGCAGGGCCAGGCAGACCGAATGCGGGTCGGGGCGCTCGGTGCCGAGGACGGCCGTCCTCGCCTTGCTGCGCGCGGCCGTCGACATCAGCAGATCCCGCGGCGGGTACCGGTGATTCTTGCGCATGAGCACCCGGTCGGTCTCGCGGTTGATCACTCCCGTGCGGAGCAGATTGTCCGCGACCGTTTCCCCGAGATCCTGCCGGAGATGGTCGACCCATTCCCGGACGGTGTGCGGCTCGCGTTCGCCGAGGATTTCCGAGAACACCCGATCCAGCGGGGGATGCGCGAGACCGCGGCGGGTCAGCGGCCGGATTCGCTTGCGTTCCACGGTGATCCGCTCGGCGAGGAGGAGATCGCAGAGCGCGGCACCGGCCATTCCGATGCCGAGTCCCGTGCGGCGCAGCGCGGGTTTTCCGGTGAACTCGTCGTGGGCAAGGAAGAACAAGGAATCGACCAACGTCAGCCGACGCATGAATGGCACGCCCTCCGGCGTTGTAGTGCGGGACGGCCAAAGTAGCGGTAGGCCGCGTACCACTGCGACCCGAGGTCCGTTTTTAGCCTGAACGGACGTATCTCGCTCGCGTGCCCGGCCCTAAGGTGGGATGGCTTTCGCAAGATCAAGAACGCGAACCGACCGCGTTCGCCGACAAACAGACGTCCGGGGGGACGGTTCATGGGTACGCACAGACCGCGGCGCGGTCTCGGCCAACGGCGGCTCGGAGCCGCTCAGATCGTCTTCTTCGTGGTGGCGGCGGCGGGCCCGCTCTTCGCCATCGCGGGCGGGGTCCCGACGAACTACGCGGTCACGGGCAGTATCGGTGTCCCGCTGTCGTTCCTCCTGCTCGCCCCGATCCTGGGCCTGTTCGCGGTCGGGTACGCGGCGATGAGCCGCTACATCACCAACGCGGGCGCGTTCTATCCCTACGTCGCCAACGGGGTCGGGAAGTCCACCGGCGCCGGGATCGCGTTCGTCACGCTGATCTCCTACAACGCCATCCAGATCAGCATCTACGGCCTGTTCGGCTGGTCGGTGTCGACCTGGCTGGGCACGCTGACCGGATCCCCGCCGCCGTGGTGGCTGTGCGCGCTGGTGATGGTGCTGATCGTCGGCGCGCTCGGCGTCCTGCGGGTCGACCTCAACGCGAAGGTGCTCGGGGTCGCGCTGTGCCTCGAAGTCGCCGTCGTCGCCATCGTCGACATCGCGTTGTTCGCGAATCCCGCCGGTGGCAGCGTTTCCTGGGTTCCGCTGCAGCCGTCGAGCCTGTTCACCACCGGCGTCGGCGCGGTGTTCGCCTTCTCCGCCGCGGCTTTCATCGGCTTCGAAGGCGCGGCGACCTATGGCGAGGAGACCCGGGACCCCAGCCGCACGGTCGGCCGGGCGACGTTCGCCGCGATCGGTCTCACCGCGGTGCTCTACGTCGTTTCGTCGCTCGCGCTCGCCGTGGGCGCCGGACCCGACGTCATCGTCACCACCGCGGCCGCCCAGGGGCCGGATCTGCTGTTCAACCTGGCGGGGCGGCATCTCGGCGAGACGTTCTCCGACGTCGCGTACACGCTTTTCGTGACCGGCCAGTGCGCGGCGCTGCTGAGCTTCCACAACGCCGTCGCGCGCTACTTCTTCGCGCTGGGCAGGGAAGGGCTGCTGCCGCGCTCGCTGGCCAAGACGAGCAAGCGCACGGGCGCGCCGGCCGCCGGTTCGCTCACGCAGACCGCGCTCGCCCTCGTCGTGGTGTCCCTGTTCGCGATCGCGGGCCGCGACCCGGTGACCGAACTGTTCACCTGGCTCGGCACGACGGCGTCGACCGGTGTCGTGGTGATCATGATCGCCGTCTCGCTTTCGGTGATCGGCTTTTTCAAACGCCGCCGTCAGGCCGAAAACGCCTGGCGCCGATGGATGGCGCCGGGGCTGGCGATCCTCGCGCTGTCGGCCGTCCTCGCGCTGATCCTGCTCAACTTCGACCTGCTGCTCGGCCCGGCGGGCGGCTTCCTGCTGCGCTGGGGGCTGCCCGGTCTCGTGGCTGTCGCGGCCCTGGCCGGTTTCCTGCGCGCGGAAGTACTGCGGACCCGCGATCCCGAGACCTACGCCGCGATCGGCGGTCCGCTCGAAGGGGAAGACGAAGAACCAGCGAAACTCCGGGCGGGGCGATGATCGTGCGCTCAGCCGAACCGTCCGAAATGGACACCGTCGTCGACGTGCTGACCGAGGCCTTCCACGACGATCCGGTCAGCGTGTGGGTCTTCCCCGACGCTGAGCGCCGTCCGGCGGCGCTGAAGATCTTCCACTGGGCGATCGTGCGCTCGACCGTGGCCGCGGGCGGCCACATCGACGTCACCGACGACCTCTCCGCCGCCGTCCTCTGGACGCCCGGCGGTGACGAGGACATCGACGGCGACGCGTTCGCCGGGCTCACCGGGGAAGAGCTCGGCAGGCTCGCGGCGTTGTTCGCGGTGATGACCGAGCGTGCCCCCGGCGGCGAGTACCACCACGCGCAGTTCATCGGCGTCCGCAAGAACGCGCAGCGGCAGGGGATCGGCGGCTGGCTGCTGCGGCACGGGCTCGACCGCAACGGTGCCGTTCCCGCGTACCTGGAGGCGAGCAGCCCGGAGAGCGCGAAGCTGTACCGGCGGCTGGGTTTCCGTGATCACGGCCCGGCTTTCGCGGTCGAGGGCGGGCCGCCGATGCAGCCCATGTGGCGCGAACCGTGACAGATCTCTCGTCGATTTGTCTATAAAGGACTGGTAAAGTCGCGGGCAGATGACGACGAACCGTGCCCCCGCCCCACGGCACCGTTCCGTCTTCTTCCTGCTGATCTTGCTCGTCTTCGCCTTCGTAACGCCGACCGTTCCCCACGGGCACGGCCGTACGGCGAAGGAAGACCCTGTCGCCGTCTTCGCGACCCATCCGCTGCCCGCCTTCCACGGCGGCCAAGCCATCCCCCTGGCCGACCTGCCCGCCGAAACGGCGACGGTCGACCTCCTCGACGCGGGTCCCGTCCCCGAACAGGGTGAACCCGTCGTCATCACCCGCGCGGTGCCCCAGGCTCCCGCGCGGGCACCTCCGGGCTGAACCGGTCCTCATCCCGCATTCAGCCACCATCGGAGGTCTCCATGAGTTCCGGTCATGCCTTGCTGGCCGTCGGCGGGGCGTTCCTCGCCGCCGGTGTCATCGCCAGAGCCGGCGCCCGCATCGGGCTGCCCACGATCCCCCTGTTCATGCTGGCCGGTTTCGTCTTCGGCCCCAACACCCCCGGACTGTCCCTTGTGGACGATCCGAAAGAACTCGGCGTCCTCGCCGGGCTCGGTCTCGTCTTCCTCCTGTTCTATCTCGGCCTGGAGTTCTCCCTCGACGACCTCGCCAAGGGCGGGCGCAAACTCGTCTGGTCCGGGCTGGTCTACCTGATCCTCAACATCGGCGGCGGACTCGCCTTCGGCTTCCTGCTGGGCTGGGGAACCCGGGAAGCGCTGGTCATCGCCGGCGCCATCGGCATCTCGTCGTCGGCGATCGTCACCAAACTCCTGCTCGAAGCCCGCCGGATGAACAACCCCGAATCCCGGCTGATCATGGGCATCATCGTGATCGAGGACATCTTCCTCGCGCTGTACCTGGCGTTGCTGCAGCCGGTGCTGTCCGGGGCCGGGAGTTTCGCCACGGCGGTCGTCGACTTCGGCAAGGCCTTCGTGTTCCTGATCGTGATGGTCGCGCTCGCCCGCTGGGGCGGCCGGGTGGTGTCGAAACTGTTCGGCTCGGCCGACGACGAACTGCTGACCGTCTGCTTCGTCGGGGTCGCCGTCATGGGCGCCGCCGTCGCCGAGGAGGTCGGGGTGTCCGACGCCATCGGCGCGTTCATGGTCGGCATGATGCTCGGCGGGTCGAAGGTCGCGCCGCGCATCCACAAGCTGGTGCTCCCGCTGAGGGACGCGTTCGGCGCCCTGTTCTTCTTCATCTTCGGGCTCAGCATCGACCCGAACGCGGTCGGTTCGGTGGTCGTGCCGGTGCTGATCGCGGTCGCGCTGACGATCGTGCTGAACCTGGGCGCGGGCGCGCTGGCCGCGCGGCTGAACGGGTTCGGCCGCCAGGCCGGGGTGAACATCGGGCTGACCGTGCTCACCCGCGGCGAATTCTCCCTGGTGCTCGCCGCGATGGCGACCGCCGCCGGACTGGACTCGCGGGTCGCGCCGTTCGTCGCGGGCTACGTCCTGCTGCTGGCCGTGATCGGTCCGATCGCGGTCATCCGGTCGGAGAAACTCACCTGGTTGCTACCGGCGAGTATCGTCCGGCAGGATTCGACCACCCGGGACCGCGAAGAGCCGGCACCGGTGACGTGACGAGGAGGCCCGGGTGACCGAGCGGTTCGGCGGCTATCAGAACGAGATCTACCTGCAGGGGCTCGGCGGGATCCTCCCGCCGTGCTCCACCGACGCCACGAAGCTGGAGGAGTCGGCGCGGGAGATCCTGGAGCCCGGGCCGTTCTGGTACGTCGCGGGGTCGGCCGGTTCGGGCGCCACCGCGCGGGCCAACCGGGAGGCGTTCGACCGCTGGCGCCTGGTGCCCCGGATGCTCACCGGCGCCACCGAACGCGATCTGTCGACGACGGTCCTGGGGACGCCGCTGCCGGCGCCGGTGCTCCTGGCGCCGGTCGGCGTCCAGTCGATCGTGCACGAGGGGGCCGAACCGGCGGCCGCGCGCGCCGCGGCGTCGGTCGGCCTGCCCTACGTCATGTCGACGGCGTCCTCCACGAGCATCGAGGCCGTCGCCGAGGCCAGTGGCGAGGGACCGCGCTGGTTCCAGCTGTACTGGCCGACCGACAACGACGTCTGCGCCAGCATCCTGGCCAGGGCGAAGGCCGCGGGCTTCACCACGCTCGTCGTCACGCTCGACACCTGGACGCTGGCGTGGCGCCCGAACGACCTCGACCACGCGTACCTGCCGTTCATCAAGGGCGAGGGACTCGGTGTCCCGCTGAGCGATCCGGTGTTCCGCGGCCTGCTGGAGAAGACGCCGGAGGAGGACGCGCCCACCGCGATCCTGCGCTGGATCTCGATGATCACCGGTACCGACAGCACCTGGGACCGGTTGCCCTTCCTGCGCGAACACTGGGACGGGCCGATCGTGCTCAAGGGCATCCAGCACCCCGACGACGCGCGCCGTGCCGTCGAGGCCGGGATGGACGGGATCGTCGTGTCCAACCACGGCGGCCGCCAGGTCGACGGCGCCGTCGCCTCGCTCGACGTGCTCCCGGAGATCGTGGCCGCGGTCGGCGACCGGCTGGAGGTCCTGTTCGACTCCGGGATCCGCACCGGCGCCGACATCGCCAAGGCGCTCGCGCTCGGGGCGAAGGCCGTGCTGGTGGGGCGGCCGTGGGTCTACGGGCTCGCGCACGCGGGGGAGGACGGCGTCCGGCACGTGCTGCGGAGCCTGCTCGCCGACCTGGACCTGACCATGGGCCTGTCCGGGCACCGGACGCCCGCCGACCTCACGCCGGGGTCGCTCACCCGGTCCTGACCAGCGGGATGTCGCCTCCGGCATATTCGGAGGCCCTGATCGTCACACACGGCTATCCTGGTGCCGGTCATGGCTGCTCAACCTTCCCCGCTCGGCGCCCTGCGCGCTCGCCTGCCCGAATTGATGTCGCGCGACGAGCACCGCCTCCGGCGTCGGCTCGACGGTGCCCGGAAAGCGCGGAACGCCGAGTCGATCACCGCGCAGATCGAGGCCGACATCGAGGCCGCCGAACTGCGGGTCACCCGCCGCCGCGACGGCGTCCCGAAGATCTCCTATCCCGAAGAGCTGCCGGTCAGCCAGCGGAAGGACGAGATCGCCGACGCCATCCGCGACCACCAGGTGGTGATCGTCGCGGGCGAGACCGGGTCCGGGAAGACGACCCAGCTGCCGAAGATCTGCCTCGAACTCGGCCGCGGGATCCGGGGCCAGATCGGGCACACGCAGCCGAGGCGCCTGGCCGCCCGCACGGTCGCCGACCGCATCGCCTCCGAGCTGAACACCGAACTCGGCGAGGCCGTCGGCTACAAGGTCCGCTTCACCGACCAGTCCGGCCAGGACACCCTGGTCAAGCTGATGACCGACGGCATCCTGCTGGCCGAGATCCAGACCGACCGGATGCTGCGGCAGTACGACACGCTCATCATCGACGAGGCGCACGAGCGCAGCCTCAACATCGACTTCATCCTCGGCTACGTCAAACAGCTCCTGCCGCGCCGCCCCGACCTCAAGGTGATCATCACGTCGGCGACGATCGACCCGGAGCGCTTCTCGAAGCACTTCGGCGACGCGCCGATCGTCGAGGTCTCCGGCCGGACGTATCCGGTCGAGGTCCGCTACCGGCCGATCATCGACCCGGACGATCCGGACGCCGACGCCGACCGCGACCAGACGCAGGCCATCTGCGACGCCGTCGACGAACTCCAGCACGAGGGGCCCGGGGACATCCTGGTGTTCCTCTCCGGCGAGCGGGAGATCCGCGACGCCGCAGACGCGCTGTCCAAACAGGACCTGCGCAACACCGAGATCCTGCCGCTGTACGCGCGGCTTTCGTCGTCGGACCAGCATCGCGTGTTCCAGCGGCACACCGGGCGCCGCGTCGTGCTCGCCACCAACGTCGCCGAGACGTCGCTGACCGTGCCGGGCATCAAGTACGTCGTGGACCCCGGCACCGCCCGGATCTCGCGGTACAGCCATCGCACCAAGGTCCAGCGGCTGCCGATCGAGCCGGTCTCGCAGGCGTCGGCGAACCAGCGCAAGGGCCGCTGCGGCCGGACGTCGGACGGTATCTGCGTCCGGCTCTACTCCGAGGACGACTTCGACGCCAGGCCGGAGTTCACCGATCCGGAGATCCTGCGGACCAACCTCGCGTCGGTCATCCTGCAGATGACCTCGCTCGGCCTCGGCGACATCGCGGCGTTCCCGTTCGTCGAGCCGCCGGACCGCCGCCAGGTCACCGACGGCGTGCAGCTGCTCCAGGAGCTCGGCGCGTTCGAGATGTCGGACGGCAAGAAGCTCACCGAGACCGGCCGCAAGCTCGCGCTGCTCCCGGTCGACCCGCGGATGGCGCGGATGGTGCTGGAGGCCTCGCGCAACGGCTGCGTCCGCGAAGTGATGATCATCGCCGCCGCGCTGTCCATTCAGGACCCGCGCGAGCGGCCCGCGGAGAAACAGCAGGCGGCCGACGAACAGCACGCGCGGTTCGCGGACAAGACGTCCGACTTCCTGGCGTACCTGAACCTGTGGGAGTACGTCAGCGAGCAGCAGAAGACGTTGTCCAGCAACCAGTTCCGCCGCCTGTGCCGCAACGAGTACCTGAACTACCTGCGCATCCGCGAATGGCAGGACATCTTCAGCCAGCTGCGTCAGCTGGCCAAACCGCTCGGCATCACCCTCGCCACCGCCGGCCCGGTCGATCCGCAACGTGTGCACACGTCGCTGATCGCCGGGCTGTTGTCGCATGTGGGGCTCAAGGACCCGGCGAAGGGCGATTACCTCGGCGCGCGCGGGGCGCGGTTCTCGGTGTTCCCGGGTTCGGCGCTGTTCAAGAAGCAGCCGCGGTTCGTGATGTCGGCCGAACTGGTCGAGACGTCGCGCCTGTGGGGCCGGGTCAACGCGCGCATCGAGCCGGAATGGGTCGAACCGCTCGCCGGGCACGTGGTGAAACGGAACTACTCCGAGCCGCACTGGGAACGCAAGCAGGGCGCGGTGATGGCGAAGGAGAAGGTGACGCTGTACGGCGTCCCGCTCGTCGCCGACCGGCGCGTCAACTACGGCCGCATCGACCCCGAAGTGAGCCGCGAGCTGTTCATCCGGCACGCGCTGGTCGAGGGCGACTGGGAGACGCGGCACCACTTCTTCCGCGAGAACCGCGCGCTGCTCGACGAGGTCGAGGACCTGGAGAACCGGGCCCGTCGTCGCGACATCCTGGTCGACGACGAGACGCTGTTCGAGTTCTACGACCAGCGCGTCCCGGCCGACGTCGTCTCCGGGCGGCATTTCGACAGCTGGTGGAAGAAGGCTCGGCACACCCAGCCCGATCTGCTGAGCTTCGAGAAGACGATGCTCATCAACGAGACCGCGGGTGGCGTGCGCGAAGCCGACTACCCCGACTTCTGGACGCAGGGCAACCAGACCTTCAAGCTCACGTACCAGTTCGAGCCCGGGGCGGACGCGGACGGCGTCACCGTGCACCTCCCGCTGCCGGTGCTGAACCAGGTCACCGGGGACGGCTTCGACTGGCAGGTCCCCGGCCTGCGCGAAGAACTGGTGACGCAGCTGATCAAGTCGCTGCCCAAGGCGATCCGGCGCAACTTCGTACCGGCGCCCGATCACGCGAAGCTGGTGCTCTCCCGGGTCGGGCCGGCGGACGGGCCGCTCCTGCACGTCGTCGCCGACGAGCTGGAAGCGCTGCGCGGGGTGGTGATCCCCGACGACGCCTGGCAGCTGTCGATGGTGCCCGAGCACCTGAAGATGACCTTCCGCGTGGTCGACGTCCGCGGCAAGAAGGTGTCCGAGGGCAAGGACGTCGAGGCGCTCAAACGCGATTTGAGCGGCCAGGTGCGCGCGACGATCTCCAAGGCCGCGGACAGCATCGAGCGCCAGGGCCTCACGACGCCCGCGTTCGGCGAGCTGCCGAAGGTGTTCGCGAGCAAGCAGCGCGGGCACGACGTCAAGGCGTATCCGGCGCTGGTGGACGAGGGCGGCACCGTCGCGGTGCGGCTGCTGGACACGCCGGGGCAGCAGGAACAGTCGATGTGGGCGGGCACGCGGCGGATGCTGCGGCTGAACATCCCGTCGCCGATGAAGTTCATCACCCGCAACCTCGGCAACTCCTCGAAACTCGTGCTGAACCGGAATCCGCACGGTTCGGTGGCGGCGCTGCTCGAAGACTGCGTCGACTGCGCCGTCGACAAGCTGGTGGCCGACAACGGCGGACCGCGCTGGGACGAGGCCGGTTTCGCCGTCCTGCTGGAAAAGGTGCGCGCCGGGCTGAACGCCGGAGTGCTCGACGTGCTGACCAACGTCGAGAAGATCCTGCGCGCGGCGAACGACGTCGAGACGCGGCTGGCCGACACGCGAGGCCCGAAGGACTCGCTCGCGGACGTCCGTGCGCAGCTGGACGGGTTGGTGCACAAGGGTTTCGTCACCGAAACCGGGCAGGACAGGCTGAAGCACGTCGTCCGGTACCTGCGCGGGATCGAGCGGCGGCTGGAGAAGCTCCCGACCGAGCCGACCCGCGACATCCAGCGGACCGGCGACATCGCGTGGCTGCGTACCGAGTACCGGTCCGCGCTGGACGCCCTGCCCCCGGGAACTTCGTCTCCCGCGCTGCGAGAGATCCGGTGGATGATCGAGGAACTCCGGGTGAGCTTCTTCGCCCAGACACTCGGCACCGCCCACCCGGTCTCGCTGAAGCGCGTCATCAAGGCCCTCGACGACGCCGCCTTGGCCTGATCACGCGTGTTCCGCGCCCCCAATCACGCGTGTCGTCCGTCTGATCACGCGTGTCGTCCGCCCAGTCACGCGTGCTCGCTATGGCGAAGAGCGGGACTCGCGTGCTTGGAGGCGGAACTCACGTGATTGGAGAGCGAACTCGCGTGATCAGACGGACGACACGCGTGCTTGGAGGGACGACACGGTGCGAGGGTCACTTCGCGTCGGCGTAGGTGTCGACGGCGGCGATGTGCAGGGGGAACCGGACCGGGCAGGCGGCCCCGAACAGCATCCGCGCCGCCTCCGCCATACTGTCCACAATGGACTGTGAGACTTCGTCGGCGAACTCGGCGGGGGTGTGCACCAGGACCTCGTCGTGCTGGAAGAACACCAGATGAGCGGGGGAGGGGAGCTTCCCGCGCAGGGTCGCCAGCAGGACCGCGGTCATGTCGGCCGCGCTCGCCTGCACGACGAAGTTCCGGGTGAACCGGCCCCAGTTCCGCGACGCCTGACGCGCCTTGAGCTCACCGGCCTCGTCCTCCGCGACACCGCCGGTCAGCGCGCGCCATGCCTCCGACGGCGCGGGTGAGGTCCGGCCCAGCCGGGAGCGGACGCGCTCACCGCGTTCCCCGGCCTGCGCCGCGCGCTCCACGTAGGACACCGCGTCCGGGAACCTGGTCCGCAGCAACGCCAGCAGCGGCCCCGCCTCGCCGGACGTGCCGCCGTACATCGCCGACAGCATCGCGATCTTCGCCCGGTCCCGATCGTCCCTGTCGTCCCACGCGGGCACCGGCACGCGGCGCACCCCGGAGAACATCGCCTCGGCCAGGCTCGCGTACAGATCCGTGGCCGCGGCGACGTCGGCGAGCTTGCGGTCACCGGACAACGCCGTCAGCACGCGCGGCTCCAGTTGCGCGGCGTCGGCGACCACGAGTTTCCAGCCCGGATCGGCCCGGACGCAGGTCCGCAGCACCTTCGGGATCTGCAGCGCGCCGCCGCCCCGGCTCGCCCAGCGGCCGGAAACGACCCCGCCGACGATGTAATGCGGGCGGAACCGGCCGTCGTGCACCCACTCGTCGAGCCAGGTCCAGCCGTTGGCCGAATGCAGCCGCGAAAGCTCCTTGTACTCCAGCAGCGGCGGGACGGCGGGATGGTCGATGTCGCGCAGCAGGTACTTCCTGGCCGAGCTGACCTCGATGCCCTCCCGCCCGAGCGCCCGGACGACGCTGGCCGGGGCGTCCGGGTTCACCGGGCGCCCGCCGAACGCGTCGCTGATCTTCGCCGCCAGTTCGACCAGCTTCTTCGGCCGGTGCCCGGCCGGGACGCGGGGGCCGAGCTGCTCGGCGAGCAGGTCGAGGTGCAGATCCGCCCGCCACGGCAGCCCGTCGGCCGACATCTCGGCGGCCGCCAGCGCGCTCGCCGACTCCGCCGCGAACAGCAGCCGAAGCCGCTCGGGATGCTCGGTGAGCGTGACCCGCTTCTCCTGCTCGGCCAGCACCCGTCGCGCCGCGTCGACCATCGTGACGCCGGTGGGCAGCCGCGGGCCGCGCGTCTCGAACAGCGTCGGCTGGTCGTCCTCGGCCCACAACGGAGGCTCGTCGGCGGGCGCTTCCTCGCCGTTCGCCCTGGCCAGTGCCGCGCGCAGGCTCCGCGACTCCTGCGGGCGCCCCTCGTGGGCCAGCAACAGCCCCTCGGTCAGCGCCAGGTCGTGACAGCGCCGCACCCGGACGCCTGCCTTGATCAACGCCGGGTACGCCTGTTCGACCGACGGGAACACCCACCGAGGTGAGTGCTCGGCCTCCGCTCTCCGTACTTCGTCCACGAACTCCGGGATCTTCAGGCCGAGCCGCGGCGGCTGTCCGGAAATCGAGATCGCGAAGCCGCCGTCTTCCTCTTGACCTGCGATCGCCTGCACACTCACATTGTGGTGGTTCCCACCGACATTTCTGTCACCAGACGGTTAGTGCGCCTGCGCTATCGGTCGGCTACTGTCGAGTAGCAACCCATACCGCCGGTACGCGAACGCCGTCGGCATGGTGTCTCGCCGCAGCAGCAACGGAGGTGCCCGGATGAGAAACCCCACCGGCCTCGCCACTCTGGTGGCGGGCAAGGTGACCGAGACCGTGCGCAGCATCGACGTGATGCGCCAAGCGGGCCTGCTCCCGATCCCGCGCGTCGACGAAGGCCTGCGCTCGCTGGTCATGGTGCGGAAGTGGGGTCCGTTCGCCGGGGCGAACATGATCGCCGCCCGCCGGGACCCGACCGCGACCGGCATCATCGACGAGCTCGGCCCGCTGACCTTCAAGCAGCTCGACACCCAGTCGAACGCGCTGGCCAGGGCGTGGTCCGAACGTGGCCTCGGCCCGGGATCGGTGATCGCCGCGCTGTGCCGCGACCACCGGGGTCTCGTGCTGACGATGCTCGCCTCCGGCAAGCTCGGCGCGAAGCTGCTGCTGATGAACACCGGGTTCGCCAAACCGCAGCTCGCGGACGTCGCGAAGCGCGAAGGCGTCACCGCGCTCGTGTACGACCAGGAGTTCACCGACCTGCTGGACGCGGTCGAGGGCGACGTCGACCACTACCTCGCGTGGGTCGATTCGGACACCGCGCGCTCGCGCGACATCCCGGTCGTCACCGAACTGGTCGCCAGCACCGACGACCGCGCGTGGCCCGCGCCCGCCAAACCGGGCGGGTTCATCCTGCTGACCAGCGGCACCACCGGGACGCCGAAGGGCGCGCCGCGACCGCACACCTCCGCGCTCGCCTCCGCGCAGTTCCTCGACCGCATCCCGCTGCGCACCGGCGAAGCGACCTATATGGGCGCGCCGCTGTTCCACGGCACCGGGTTGTCGCAGTTCATCCTGTCCTTCGCGCTCGGCTCGAAGGTCGTCATGCGGCGCAAGTTCGTGCCGGAGGAGACGTTGCGCGGGGTCGCGGAAAGCCGGTGCACCACGCTGGTCCTCGTGCCGACGATGCTGCAGCGGATCGTCGACCTGCCCGAAGAGGTCCGCGCCAAGTACGACACGTCGTCGCTGCGGATCATCTTCGTCGCCGGCTCGGCGCTGTCCCCGGACCTCGGGAACCGCGCGACCGCCGCGTTCGGCGACGTCGTGCACAACCTCTACGGCTCGACCGAGGTCGCGGTCGCGACCGTCGCGACCCCCGAGGACTGGCGCAAGGCGCCGGGCACGGTCGGCCGCGCGCCGGTCGGCTGCAAGGTCGCGCTGTACGACGAGAAGGGCGGCAAGATCACCGAGCCGCACGTCACCGGCCGGGTGTTCGTCGGCAGCGGGCTGAGCTTCCAGGGCTACACCGACGGCCGGAACAAGGAGATCATCGACGGGCTGCTCTCCAGCGGCGACGTCGGCCACTTCGACGAGGACGGCCTGCTGTTCATCGACGGCCGTGACGACGAGATGATCGTCTCCGGCGGCGAGAACGTGTTCCCGATCGAGGTGGAGAACCTCCTGGTCGAACGCGAGGACGTGCTCGAGGCGGCGGTCGTCGGCGTCGACGATCCCGAGTTCGGGCAGCGGCTGAAGGCGTTCGTCGTCCGGGCCGAGAAGTCCGAACTGGACGTCGACGGCGTGCGCGAGTACGTCAAGGCCAACCTCGCCCGCTACAAGGTGCCGCGGGACGTCGAGTTCCTCGACGAGCTACCGCGCAACGCGACCGGGAAGGTGCTGCGCAACAAGCTCCACTAGTACTCCCAGTCGATGCCGAAGACGCCGGGACCGAAGTCGAGCGCGACGGCGTGGACGCCGTTGTTCTGGTCGAGCTTCAGGTCGCGGCGGTCCAGCGGCGAAGTGCCCTGCCTGGAGTACTGCCAGCACTTCTCCGGGACGGTGTCCGAGTCGAAGCGGATCTCCAGCAGGTATTCGCGCACGGGGCGCCGGAACTCGCGGTAATGCGTGTTCCGGCATTCCGGGTACGGCGGCCCGGGGTTGGTCAGGGAGTACTCGATCAGGTGGGTCTCGCCGCGGTCGATGGGCCGGTCGAAGAGCAGTTCGGCCACCGTGAGCCCGTGTTCGTCGTCGACCTCGGCGCGGCCGACGTGGCAGTTGCGCAGCGTGTTCAGCACCGGCGGGCCCGCCTCGGGATCGCCTTGGGCGTAGACCAGCAGCCAGCGGTCCTGCCCGTCCGCGCCCGCCTGGAACACCGCCCGCGCCGTCACCGCGCGTTGCCCGCCGTCCTCGGCGATCTCGCACAGGTCGTGCAGGCCGACCAGTTTCAGCTGATGGTGCTGTTCGAGCGCGTTGGGCGCGCCGACCTTCTCCAGCAGCGCCTGGAGCGCTTCGAGCGGGAAGGTCAGCGGCTGTTCGGTGGTGGCCCGGCTCCGGCGTGACGACGCCCCGCGCGGCCGCGGTGGCGGCAGCAGGCTCAGCAGCGAACCGGCGGGAATCGCCAGGACCTCTTCGAGGACCCGGACCGCGGACAGCGAACTCTGCCGCTCCGGCTGGCGTTTACCGGACTGCCAGTAACTCAATGCGGTGACACTGACCGACGCCCCTCGAGCGAGCAGGCGGGCTTGGATACGGTCGAGACTCAGCCCGCTGGTGGCGATGGCCGAACGCAACGCCGTGGCGAAAGCGGTACGCGGTTCTTCTTCATCGTCCGTGGTCACTCGGTCCGCCGCGCTCCCCGCCACCATATGCCGCCCGACCGCCCCCGCCTGCCGTTTTCTCGACCCGTCCGGTTGATAACAACACGAATAACTTTATCAGTCGGAGGTAACGCTCCAGGGGCGCCTTCTGCCAGGCGAAAACGACTTTCCGGACGAGCGTCGCTACTCCTTTCGGCCTAGTACTGGTAACTGTGAATCATTGCCCGCCCCCTGGCGTACCGGTTTGCATGGCCACAGCAACGATCATCCTCCCGGGTGATCCGCACGGCGCGGCAGGAAGGGAACCAGTGAGCAAGTCCCGGAAGAACCTGAAGTCCCGAAAGACCCGTAGCGGCCTCGTGGCGGGGGTCGCCCTCGCCAGTGTCACCGCGGCTGTCGCCACGTTCGGCGCGGGTGCGGCCAACGCCGCCCAGCAGGGCGAGATCCGTGACGCAGGCGTGGCCAACGCGGTCGGCGGCAGCTACATCGTCGTCCTCAAGCCCACCGCGGTCGGCCAGGGCGTGGCCGCGGCCAACGAGGTCAAGGCGAACGTCGCTTCCAAGGCGCAGGGCCTCACCGGTCAGTACGGCACCACGCTGTCCCGCACGTACGGCTCGGCGCTGAACGGCTTCTCGATCAAGGCCGACGAGGCCGCCGCGAAGCGTCTCGCCGCCGACCCGCAGGTCGCGTACGTCGTCCAGAACAAGACGTTCAAGATCAGCGAGACCCAGGACAACCCGCCGTCGTGGGGCGAGGACCGCGTCGACCAGGCGGACCTGCCGCTCGACAACAAGTACACCTATCCGACGAAGGCCGACAACGTCACCGCCTACGTCATCGACACCGGTGTCCGCGGTTCGCACAAGGACTTCGGTGACCGCGCGGTCGGTGGCAAGGACTTCATCGACAACGACGACACCCCCCAGGACGAGCACGGTCACGGCACGCACGTCGCCGGCACCATCGGCGGCACCGAGCACGGCCTGGCCAAGGGCGTCAAGATCGTCGGCGTCCGGGTGCTGGACGCGAACGGCAGCGGCACCACCGAGGGTGTCGTCGCCGGCGTCGACTGGGTCGCGGCGAACGCCAAGGCCCCGTCGGTCGCCAACATGAGCCTGGGCGGTGGCGCGGACGACGCCCTGGACGAGGCGGTCAAGGGAGCCATCGGCAAGGGTGTGACCTTCGCGCTCGCGGCGGGCAACGAGTCCGCCGACGCCGGCACCACCTCCCCGGCCCGCGTCAAGGAGGCCATCACGGTGGCCGCCAGCGACAAGACCGACAAGCAGGCCAGCTTCTCGAACTACGGTTCGGTCGTGGACCTGTACGCCCCGGGCGTCGACATCACGTCGTCGTGGGGCACCGGTGACGACGCCACCAACACCATCAGCGGCACCTCGATGGCTTCGCCGCACGTCGCCGGCGCCGCCGCGCTGTACCTCTCGGCGCACCCGGACGCCACGCCGGCCCAGGTCTCCGAAGGCCTGGTCGCCGCGGCTGCCGACGGCAAGATCAGCAACCCGACCGGGGGCACCGCGAACAAGCTGCTCCAGGTGAAGTAAAGCCCTATCGGACAGGCTGCCCCCGGCGAACTCCAGGCGCCGGGGGCAGCCATCTGTCCGAGGGACGCCGGACTTGTTACCAACGGGTAAGCTCCAGCCATGGTCCTGCGGAAGAACATCCTGATCACCGGGGCGAGCTCCGGACTCGGCGAAGGAATGGCCAGGCAGTACGCCGCCAGAGGCCGCAATCTGGCGCTGGCCGCCCGCCGCGTCGACCGGCTCGACGCCCTCGCCGCGGAGCTCAAGAAGGCGTATCCCGGCATCACCGTGGTCACCCGGAAGCTGGACGTGAACGACCACGACCAGGTCTTCACCGTCTTCGAGGAGTTCCGTGAGGAACTCGGCTCCCTCGACCGCGTGATCGTGAACGCGGGGCTGGCCAAGGGGCAGCCGATGGGTTCCGGCCGGTTCGACGCCAACCGTCAGACGCTCCAGACGAACTTCCTCGCCGCGGCCGCCCAGATCGAGGCCGCCGTCGGCATCTTCCGGAAACAGAAGGAAGGCCACCTCGTGGTCGTCTCCTCTTTCTCCGCGCTTCGCCCCTTCCCCGGCAACATGACCGCGTACGCCGCGTCGAAGACAGGCGTCTCCGCGCTGGCCGAGGGCACCCGGATCGAGCTGATGAAGACGCCGATCAAGGTCACCCAGCTGCTGCCCGGCTTCATCGAATCGGGGATGAACGAGGACATCTCGAAGATCCCGCTCGCCACCAAGGCCGAACCGGGCGCGCAGGCGATGGTCAAGGCGATCGAATCCGAGTCCGCCAAGGCGTTCGTGCCGTCGTGGCCGTGGACGCTGCTCGCGAAGGTGTTCCGGTTCGTGCCGGTGTCGGTGCTGAAGAAGTTCGCATGACCCTGGCCGCGGACAAGACCGTCGAGGTGCGCGGCGAGGACGCGTTCGATCCCGGCGCGGTGCACGCTTGGCTGGCCGAGCGAGTGCCCGGGCTCGGCGACACGCCGCCCGAGGTGCGCCAGTTCCCGGGCGGCGCCTCGAATCTCACGTACCTGCTGACCTATCCGGACCGGGAACTGATCCTGCGTCGCCCGCCCCTCGGGCACAAGGCCGCGTCCGCGCACGACATGCGCCGCGAGTTCCGGGTCCAGCAGGCGTTGCGCCCGGTCTTCCCTTACGTGCCCGAGGTCCTCGCCTTCTGCGACGACGAAACCGTGCTCGGCGGCGACTTCTACGTGATGGAACGCCTTGAGGGCCTGATCCTGCGCGGTGATCTGCCCGCTGGTTTCGCTTTGTCACCGGAGAGCGCGCGCGAGCTGTGCGGCAAGGTCGTCGACAGGCTGGTCGAGCTGCACGCCGTCGACGTCGAGGCCGCCGGGCTGGCCGATCTCGGCAAGGGCGCCGGGTACGTCGAGCGTCAGGTGCGCGGCTGGTCGGAGCGGTTCCTCAAGGCGCGCACGGACAACGTCCCGGACTGCGCCGAGGTGATGGCGTGGCTCAAGGAGAACCAGCCGCCCGAGGTGAAGATCTGCCTGATCCACAACGACTACCGGCTCGACAACCTGGTGCTCGACGACGACCTCGGCATCATCGGCGTCCTCGACTGGGAGATGGCGACCCTCGGCGATCCGCTGATGGAACTCGGCAGCACCCTCGCGTACTGGGTGCAGGACGACGATGACGACGTCATGAAGCTCAGCCGCCGCCAGCCGACGCACGTGCCCGGGATGTACACGCGTGAGGAATTCGTCCGGCGGTACGCGGAGCGGTCCGGTCTCGCGATCGGCGACTGGACGTTCTACGAGGTGTACGGCCTGTTCCGGCTCGCGGTGGTGATCCAGCAGATCTACTACCGGTTCCACGAAGGACAGACGACCAACCCGGCGCTGAAGGATCTCTGGCAGTTCGTCGGCTACCTCGACGGGCGCTGCCGCCGGATCATCGGAGGAGGACGCGCGTAGATGGGTGCGATCTACCTGGTCCGGCACGGACAGGCGTCGTTCGGCGCGGAGAATTACGACCAGCTCTCGCCGCGCGGCTTCGAGCAGTCCACTGTGGTCGGTGAGGAACTGCTGCGACGCGGTGTCGAGTTTTCCCAGGCGCGGTCGGGTTCCCTCGCCCGCCAACGGGACACGGCCGCGACGGCGTTGAAGGTGCTCGGCTCCGGCATCGCCGTCGTCGAGGACGAACGCTGGAACGAGTACGACCACGTCGACATCGCGAAGCATCACGCGGGCGGCGCACGGCAGAACGATTCGCGGGCGTATCAGTCCGCTTTGGACAGTGCGCTGAGCTCCTGGGTCTCCGCGGGAGCTTCCGGCCCGTGCGCCGAGACCTGGCCCCAGTTCCTGGAGCGGGTCAAGGGCGCGCTGGCCGACGTCGTGGCGTCGCTGGGCAAGGGCGAACACGCCGTCGTGTTCAGCTCCGGTGGCGTGATCGCGACGGCCTGCGGCGCGCTCATGGGCACGCCCGAGGCCGGGCTGCTGAAACTGAACCGGGTCACGGTCAACGCGGGCATCACCAAACTGGTGTCCGGCCGCGGCGGCGTGACCTTGTTGTCGTTCAACGAACATCCGCATTTCGAGGCGGAAGCCGCGGAACTGCTCACCTACCGCTAGGAGACACGCGATGGCGTTCGGCGAGGTCACGGTCATCCCGGTCAACGGGCACGGCCCCGAGGACGTCCTGGTCGACGACCAGGACCGGATCTACACCGGCGTCGACGACGGGCGGATCCTGCGCGTCTCGCCGGACGGCAAGCGGATCGACGTCCTCGGCGACACCGGAGGGCGCCCGCTGGGGCTGGAGTTCTTCGGTGACGACCTCCTGATCTGCGACGCCAAGGCGGGGCTGCTCACGATGCCACTGGACGGCGGCGCCGTCACCACGCTGGCGACGTCCGCGGTGGGGCTGGACTTCGTGTTCTGCAACAACGCCGCCGTGGCCGCCGACGGGACCGTGTACTTCACCGACTCGTCGCGGCGCTTCGGCATCGAGAAATGGCGCGACGACCTGATCGAGCAGACCGGCGGCGGTCGTCTGCTGAGGCGGACGCCCGACGGGAAGATCGACCAGCTCGCCGACGGTTTCCAGTTCGCCAACGGCGTCGCGCTGCCGCCCGACGAGTCCTATGTGGCCGTCGCCGAGACCGGTGCCTACCGGGTCTCGCGCGTGTGGCTCACGGGCGCGAAGGCGGGCACGCGGGACTACCTCGTCGACGACCTGTGGGGGTATCCCGACAACATCTCGACCGGCAGCGACGGGCTGATCTGGATCACCGTGGCCAGCCCGAAGGTGCCCGCGCTGTCCGTGGTGCAGAAGCTCCCCGCGCCGCTGCGGGCCGGTGTCCGGGCGCTGCCGACCGCCCTGCAGCCCGCACCCGCGAGGGAGTGCGGGGTGCGCGGGGTGACCCCGGACGGGAAGCAGGTCCACGAACTGCGCGGGGAGATCGACGGGTTCCATGTGCTCGTCGGGGTCCGCGAACGGGCCGGGACGCTCTACTTCGGTTCGTTGGAGGACAACGCGATCGCCGTGACGTCAGTCTAGGCAGAATTCGTTCCCCTCGGGGTCCTGCATCACGATGAACCCGAGGCTCAGCGGCTGCTCGGGCTCGAAGCGCTGGATCCGCTTCGCCCCCAGGGCGACGAGCCTGTCGCATTCGGCTTCGAACGCCGCCATGCGTTCGTCCCCTTCGAGACCGGGCGCGGCCCGGATGTCGAGGTGGACGCGGTTCTTGGCGATCTTGTCCTCCGGGACCTGCTGGAAGAAGATCTTCGGCCCCACACCTTGCGGGTCTTCGAGGGCGGAGCGGGTGTTGCGCTGATCCTCGGGAACGCCGACACGTTCGAGGAACTCGTCCCACGCGTCCAGCGGGTCGGTGCCTTCGGGCACCTCGACCCCGGGCGGGCCGGGGTGGACGTAGCCCAGGGCCTCTCGCCAGAAGAGGGAGAGGGCTTTCGGGTCGCGGGCGTCGAAGCTGACCTGGAATTCGCGGCTCTTGCGGTTCATGGGACCACCCTGACACGCCTAGCGGACAGGGTCGGTCCGCTATCTCTGACACGATGGGGGCGTGGAGGACGAGCGAGGGACGACCGAGCGGGTGCTGACCCTGCTCGGGCTGCTCCAGCAGCGCGCGGTGTGGACCGGCCCCGAACTGGGCGCCCGGCTCGGCGTCACCCCGCGCACGATCCGGCGGGACGTCGAGCGGCTGCGCGCGCTCGGGTATCCGGTGCAGGCCAGCAACGGTGTCGGCGGTGGCTACCAGCTCGGCCCCGGCCACGACATGCCGCCGCTGCTGCTGGACGACGAGGAGGCGATCGCCACCGCGGTCTCGCTGCTCGCCGGCGCGGGCAACGGTGAGGCGGCGCTGCGGGCGCTGACGAAACTCGACCGGGTGCTCCCGACCAGGCTGCGGCACGAGGTGCGCGCGCTGTCCGGCTCGATCGTGGCCTTCAACGGAAGCCGCGCGCCGATCGACCCCGACGTCCTCATGACGCTGGCCCGCGCTTGCCGCGACGAGGTCGAGGCGGGCTTCGGGTATCCGTCCTCCGGTGTGGTCGCTTCTCGGCGGGTGGAGCCGTACCGCTTGGTGGCTTCCGGGCCGCGGTGGTATCTACTGGCTTTCGACCTCGACCGCGACGACTGGCGCACTTTCCGCGTCGACAAGATGACCGAGGTTTCCGCGCGGTCCTGGCGTTTCCGTCCGCGTCCGGCGCCTGACGCGGCGGCGTATGTGCAGGAGAACGTGGCCAGCCGGGTCTATCGGCATCAGGCGCGGTTCCTGGTGCACGCGCCTGCTTCCGTTGTGCGGGCGCAGATTCCGGCTTCGGCGGCTGTGGTTCGGGATCGTGGGCGTGCGCGGTGCGAGGTGTTGAGCGGAGCCGGGGATCTCGATTTCCTGCTGATGCATGTGGTGTTACTGGGGCATTCGTTCGAGGTGATCGAGCCGGTGGAACTGGGGGAGCGGTGCCGGGTCTTGGCCGAACGCCTGCTTTCGGCTGGGGTTCCCCGCAATTAGTCGACTGATTGTGGGGCTTGGGTTGCTTGGTGGGGTGGCTTCTTCTGTGTTGTGCTTTCGGCTTCTTCGTAATTAGGGGTCGTAACAGAATGATCTTGGGGTGTGGTTTGATGCTGTGTCTCGGTGTTCGCCGCTGGGTCGTCGAGGGCGCCTTCGCCCTGCTGCACTGGTTCCGGCGTCTACGCATCCGCTGGGAAATCCGTGAGACCTCCACGAAGCGTTCCTCACCCCTCGACTGCGCCATCATCTGCTGGCGCGGACTCAATCTTTTAGGACCCCTTAGTCGACCAAATGCAGCCGATTCACCCACCAGTGGGAAATGTGCGGGTTTGCGGTGACGTAAAATTACGAACACATGTTCGAGAATAGGTGTATTATGGAGGAGTGTCCGAGACCTTCCTTCCCGAACTCCCGCAGGAGTTGTGGCGTGCCGGCAAGCTGGAGCTTGCTCATGGCGTGCAGCAGTTCCTGCAGCTGATGCGGGTCGCCTCCGCCGCTCTGGGGCAATTTCTGGCGGAGGTCGAGTCTCGGGGCTCGAAAGACTTGTATGGCTATGGGTCGACGGCGGCGTGGTTCGCCGATGTGGCTGGACTGTCCCGGGGCGAGGCGCGGTCGGTGGTGAAGCGGGCGATCGCCTTGAACCCCACCCGCAATCTCGATGGGACAGAGGTTCCGGCGTTCGCCCCCACCACTGGCGCGGCGGCTGCTGAAGGTGTGCTCGGGGACGAGCGGATCGACCAGATACTGGAGATCTTGGGGAGACTCCCGTCTGACACGGCGGCCGAGGATCGGGCCACTGCGGAGAAGATCCTCGGGAACCTGGGCCGTGGTGCGGGGCCTCGGCAGCTGGTGAATGCAGAGACGCAGCTACTTGGCTGGCTAGATCCCGACGGGAATGAGCCGAAAGAACCCGAGCCGAAGCAGCCGCGCCGGGAAGTGACCCTGGAACGCCGCCGGGATGGGTTCTGGAAACTGACCGGCCTGCTGGATGACGAGCTGGGGGCTCGGACCGCGGCCGCGCCGGAGGCGTATGCGAAGCCGCGCCCGGTGGACGAGTTCGGCCGGGCTGACTTGCGGATGAAATGCGAACGTCAGGGCGACGCGTGGGCCGAACTACTCGACCTGGCCATCGCGTGTCCTGATCAGCCTGGCACCAGCGGGTATCGGACCTTGGTGCATGTCACGATCGGTCTGGAAGAGCTGAAGTCCGGGATCGGGAAAGCTTGCCTCGACTTCGTCGGGACCATGACCGCCCGCGACGCGCGGATGGCCGCCTGCGACTGCCTCATGCTCCCCGTCGTCATGAACGCCGCCGGAGAACCACTCGATGTGGGGCGGCTGAGACGCTTCGTCACCTCAGGACAGAGACGCGCGTTGAACATCCGTGACCGGGGCTGTGCGTTCCCGGGGTGTCATCGGAAACCGAAGAACTGTCACGCCCACCATATTCATCACTGGGCAGACGGCGGCCCGACTGATCTCCGGAACCTGGTGCTGCTGTGCGGTTTTCATCACCGGCTGATCCATCACGGTGACTGGCACGTCCGCATGGCAGCCGACGGACTACCGGGGTTCATCCCACCCCAGTATTTGGACCCGCTACAACGAATCCGGCGCAACACCCTCCACCGCGCTTAACCCTCGCATGACCCGAGGAGCCCGCCGCCAACCCGGTGACGGGCCCTCGGCATGCCTATGAGCAGGTCGGGAGTGCGGTGTTCGTCGCCGCTCCAAGACCAACCGCCCGAGCCGGACGTCAAGGGGGTGTTCCGTGAGGGCCTGGCGGACTCACATGGTGGTGGCGACACGCATTGTTCGTTGGCCTGGACGTAGTGCTTCGGGGCCGTCGGCTGGGATGTACCAGCCGAGGGTTTCGCGGGGGCGGCCGTCGAGTTCGGAGGCGACCCGGGCGACGTCGGCTGGAGGTGTGCAGAGTGTGGATGATGCCGGTCATCGCGGTGGCGGCGTCGCGTCCGTGGGGGCAGGTGCGGCAGCACCACGAACAGGATCAGGTCGCCTTCCCAGTGCCCGGGGACGGCGCGGTCGGCGGCCTCGGCGAGTCGTCGCTGATGTCGACCAAGTCCTTGATTCCGTCAGCGGCCCCGGCCCTGGACGTAAAGCGCTTGGTAGATCGTTTCGTGTGACGCCGGAATCTCCGGCCGGCCTTGGTCCGATGCCCGCCGGGCAGAGCCGGCAGCACGGTCACGGTGCCGTACGGGCCCACCGCAGCGCCTGTCCCCCGAGCCTCGCCGATGCAGCGTGGTGATCCTGCCGTCAGGGTTCCATCGGACGGGATGGTGCCTGGCGTCGATGGCCCGCGCCGGCAAGAACTTTCCCCGCACCACGTGAACCCCTCCCGAGTCGCCCGAGTGCGCCGATCTCCGGAATATGGCGAAGCCCGCTCATCGGCCGGTCCACCGCGGCGAGCGTCCGGCAGTCCAGGCCGCATAGAACTCCCCGTGGTCCTTGGCGGTCATCAGCAGAGCCTGCGTGATCGCTTCCAGCTCGATGGAACTCCCCAGATCCATGTCCAGTTCCCGCGTCAGCAGCACCTTCGTCGTCCCGTACGCCAGCGCCGGGCCATCGGCCAATCGCCGCGCCAAAGCGGAAGCGGAAGCGGCCAACTCATCGTCGGGAACGACCTGCGAAGCCAGCCCGATCGCTTCGGCCCGCGCGGCATCGATCTTGTCGCCCAGCATCAGCAATTCCGTCGCGCGCCCCAGGCCGACCAGCCGCGGCAGCAGATACGCCGAGCCCATGTCCGCTCCGGCCAAGCCGACCTTCGTGAACAGGAAAGCGAACTTCGCCGACGACGCCAGCAGCCGGAAGTCACTCGCCAGCGCGATCACCGAACCCGCGCCCGCCGCGACACCGTTCACCGCGGCGATCACCGGGATGGGGCATTCACGCAGCGCCTTCACCACCGCGCCGGTCATGCGGGTGAACTCCAGCAGCTCCGCGGACTCCATTTTCTGCAGCTCGCCGATGATCTCTTCGACGTCGCCGCCGGAGCAGAACCCGCGTCCGCGGCCGGTGATGACCAGCACCCGGACGTCGCCGCGGTGCGGCAATTCGGCCAGCAGGTCGCGCAGGTCGGCGTAGATGTCGAAGGTGAGCGCGTTCAGCTTTTCGGGGCGGTCCAAGGTGACCGTGGCGACGCCGTCGTCCACGGTGAACTCGAAATGCTCCCAGTTCGCCGTGATCGGCGGCGTGGCGCGGAACGGGCTCATGACTGGATCCCACCTCCATCGAGGACGAGTGTCTGTCCGTTGATCGCGGCGGCTTCGGCCGCGGCGAAGAAGGTCACCGCGTGGGCGACCTCGTCGGGTTCGAGCAGGCGCCCGAGCGGGGACGCGGCGGCGAGGGCGGCTTCCGCGTCGGCCTCGGCACGGCCGGTGCGTTCCTGGATGCGGGCCACCGAGGCGGCCGTCATGTCCGTGCGCACGAAGGCCGGGCAGACGGCGTTCGCGGTGACGCCGGTGCCGGCGACCTCGGCGGCGGTCGCGCGCATCAGGCCGACGGCGGCGTGTTTCGACGCGGTGTACCCCGCCGTGTAGCGGTAGCCGATATGCGACGCCGTCGAGGCGACGGTGACGATCCGGCCGCTGTCCCGCGACCGCATACCGGGCAGAACCGCCCGTGTACACAGGAAAGCGCCGGTCGCGTTGACCTCGATCTGCGTCCGCCACTGCTCCAGCGACGTCTTCGCCAGCGGCGCGCTCGCGGAGATCCCGGCGTTGTTCACCAGCACGTCCACCGGGCCCAGGCCGTCGAAGTACCGTGCGACGGCGTCCTCGTCGGTGACGTCGCAGTCGGCCCGGCCGGGGGCGTGCACCTTGTCGCCGGCGGCCTGGAACCGGGCGGCGATGGCCGCGCCGATCCCGCGTGTCCCGCCGGTGACGACGACGATCCTGCTCACTCTGCCTCCACCCGGCGCAGCGCGCGCCGATCGAGCTTTCCGTTGGCGGTGCGGGGGAGTTCGGTCACGAACACCACCTCGCGCGGATACTTGTGCTTCGCCAGATGCGCCCGCGCGTGATCCTTCAGTTCTTCGGCGGTCACCGAAGCGCCCTCGGCCAGGACGACGCAGGCGCGCGGGACCACCAGACCGTCGACGGTCGCGCCCAGCACCGCGCAGTCGACGACGGCGGGATGGCCGATGAGACAGTCCTCGATCTCGCTCGGCGCGACGAACACGCCGGACACCTTCAGCAGGTCGTCGGCGCGGCCGTGATGGTGGAAGAACCCGTCGGTGTCGCGGCTGAACAGGTCGCCGGTTCGCAGGGTGTCGCCGTGGAAGGTCCGCGCGGTCTTCTCGGCGTCGCCGTGGTACTCGCGCGCGATGGTCGGACCGGTGACCTCCAGGGTGCCGATCTCGCCGTCCGGCAACGGATCGCCGCTCTCGTCCAGGATCCGCGCGGTGTAGCCGGGGACCTCGCGGCCGAGGCTGCCGACCCGCTGCGCACCGGGCACATTGGACAGATAGATGTGGTACGCCTCCGAGGATCCGATGCCGTCGATCACCGGGACGCCGAACAGGTTGTCCCACTTGCGATGCAGCTCCGAGGGCAGCGCCTCGCCCGCCGACGTCGCCAGCCGTAGTGAACTCATGTCCACAGTGGACGCCGAAGGATGGGCGATCATCGCGCTCATCATGGTCGGCACGTTGACCAGTACCGTCGGCCGGTAGCGCTCGATCAGCGAGAACAGCAGATCGGCGGTGCTGCGCCGGGGGAACACGATCCCGGACGCGCCGACGCCGAACGGGAACAACGCGGTCAGATCCCGAGCGTAGCCGAAGAACAGCTTCGGCACGGCCAGCACGCGGTCGTCCTCGCGGAGGCCGAGCACGCCGAGCGCGTACCGGTCGAAGCTCTCCAGCGCGCTGCGGGCCGGATGCACGCACGCTTTGGGCGAACCGGTGCTGCCGGTGGTGAACTTCCAGATCGCGACGTCGTCCAAAGTGGTCGGCGCGGCTTCCAGCTCGGCCGGCGCCGACGCGGTCAGCGACGTGAACGAGTGTTCGCCGGGCTCCAGTTCGACGTCGCCGACCACCAGCAGGTTCCGCGCCCCGGCTTCGCGCAGCGCGGGCAGCGTCGAGCCGTCCGCGATGACCACGACGGCCTCGGTATAGGCCAGGTAGTACGCGTAATCCTTGGGCTGCAGGAAGGAATAGACCTCGGCGGTCACCGCGCCGATCTTCTGCGCCGCGTACCAGACGGCCACGAACTCGACGCTGTCGTTCAGCGCCAGCAGGACCCGCTGTCCACTTCGGACACCGAGGTCGCGCAGCACGTTCCCGGCGCGGTTCACCAGTGCCGCCAGTTCCGCGTAAGTGACTTCCTCGTCGCCGCACAGCAACGCCGTCCGCGTGCCGGGCAGGCGGTCGACGAAATGGGTCGCCAGATTGAAGGTCATACCAGCTCCCGGATCGCTTCGACCAGGATGTCGGTGAGCACCGAGAAGGTCTTCTCGCCTTCCTCGGCGGTCGCCAGGGCGGGGGTTCCGCAGTAGGCCTCGGTCATCCCCGCCGAGGCGAAGTCCGTGACCCCGCCGCGCGCCAGGTCGACGTGGACCGCGGGCAGCTCACGCTGGACGGCGGCGTCGACGAGGTCCGGCCGGTCGGCGAGCACCAGCGACGTCTCGTACTGCCCGGCGTGACACTCGCCGGAGCGGAACTCGTCGGTGAGCCGGGCCGCGTACCGGCGGCGGACGAGGTCGACGAGACCGACGCCCGCGGTCTCCGCCACTCGCCGCAGCACCGCCAGATGCGCCGGTTCGAAATGGTTGTTGACCAGCAGGATCCGGGTGAGTCCCTGCCCGGCGAGCGCCCCGCAGATGTCGGTGAGCAGCGTGTACAGCGTCTCTTCGCCGATCGAGACGCCGCCCGCGAACCCGGCCGCGAACCGGGTCACCCCGTACGGCACTTCGGGCAGGATCAGCACGCGCACCCCGGGATCACCCGCCAGCCGTGCGGCGGCGCGTTCGCACATCCCGCGCGAGATCAGGGGATCGGTGCCCAGCGGCGCGTGCGGTCCGTGCGGTTCGACGGCGCCCAGCGGCAGGAGCAGCACGGGAACGCGCGCGCCGGACGCGAGCGCGGCCACCTGGGGCGAGCTCAAATCCGCGAAGTACGTCACTCGAATCAAGCTACACCGCAGCGGCCTGGGGTGTATAGAGTTGCGCGCATGCCCGAATCCGCCACGCCCCACGGCGACCCAGGTCCCCAGGAACTGGTGATGACGCTGCTCGGCACGTACGTGTCGCCGCGCGAGAGCCGCCGTGTCTGGTCCGGCGGCCTGGTCGCCGTGCTCGCCGGGCTCGGCTTCTCCGACGGCGCCGCGCGGATCGCGCTGGCCAGGCTCGCCCGCCGCGACCTGCTCGCGCGGCACAAGGCGGGCAGGCTCGTCCACTACTCGCTGACCCGTCGCACGATCGCCCTGCTGGAGGACGGCGACCGCCGGATCTTCACCTTCGGCCGCCGCGAACGCGAGGTCGGGGAGTGGACCGTGCTGTGGCAGAGCATCCCGGAAAGCCGCCGCCAGGCGCGGGAACGGCTCGTGCGCCGCTTGCGCTTCCTCGGCTTCGGCCCGGTGCAGGACGGCACCTGGATCGCGCCGCACGACCGGGAGGCCGAGGTGCTCGCCCTGCTGGCCGAACTCGACGTCTCCGAACACGCCGGGCTGATGCTCGGCAAACCGTCGGCGGGTCTGGACGTCCGGCGGTTCGCCGGCCGGGCCTGGAACCTCGACGGCCTCGCCGCGCGTTACGACGCGTTCGTCCGAGATTTCGGCGGATATTCAGGCGACCTGCCTGACGCCGAGGCGTTCCAGGTCCGAACCTGGCTGACGCACACCTTCCGCGCCTTCCCGTCGCTCGATCCGGAACTCCCGGTCGAGCTGGTGCCCGCTCCGCCGAGCCGGGCGGCCGCGGTCGAGCTGTTCCACGATCTGTATCAGGCGCTGGCCCCGGCGGCGCAACGCCATTTCGATGGAGTGACCGAATCATGAACGAAGACACCCAGGCCGCGTTGAGCTATACGTCCTACCTTTCGCTGGACGAAGTGCTGGACGCGCAGCATCCCCGGTCCGACGAACACGATGAACTGCTCTTCATCGTGATCCACCAAGTGTATGAACTTTGGTTCAAACAAGTTCTCCACGAGGCGCTTTACCTGCAGGAGCAACTCGAAGCGGGTAACACCGCTCACGCCACCCGCACGCTGAGGCGAATCCTGACTATCTTCAAGGTGGTGGTCGCGCAGATCGATGTGCTCGAGACGATGACTCCGAGCCAGTTCACCAGTTTCCGTGCGCGACTCGACGCTTCGAGCGGGTTCCAGTCGGCTCAGTTCCGCGTGCTGGAGGCCGTTCTCGGCCGCCGGGACGAGCGGGTGTTCGCGCATTACCCCGAGGGCGGTGACCAGCGTGCGCAGATCGCGGACGCGATGTCACGGCCGTCGCTCTTCGATTCCTTCACCATTTACCTCGCGGTGAAGGGATACGACGTCCCGACCGGGCGCGATGTCACCAAGCCACTCGAACCCTCTCCGGCGCTCCAAGAGGTTCTGTTGCGGGTCTACCGCGATGACACCGGGCCGTCAGTGGTGGCGGAGCACCTGGTCGATCTGGACGAAGGGATGCAGGAGTGGCGGTATCGGCACGTGAAGATGGTCGAGCGCACCATCGGAGACAAGACCGGGACGGGGGGTTCGTCGGGCGCGCACTATCTGCGTACGACGCTTTTCTCCCCGATGTTCCCGGACCTCTGGGCGGTGCGGAGCAGGCTGTGACGACTCTCGGCGAACTCCGCCGCGACCCCAACGCGCTCGCGGCGCATTACACGGAATTCGGTGTGGCGGACCGGATCCTGCTGACGGGGCACTCGCACCAGGCATGGCCGGACGTCGCCCGCGAAGGTCTTCTCGAAGCCTTCGCGGACGCGGCCGAAGAGGTCGACACCAAGTGGGACCGCGCTTTCGCGAAGGCCGACGAGATGCGGGCCGGGTTCCGGGCACTGCTCGGCGACCCGCGCGGCGACATCGCGCTCGGCGCCAGCACCCACGATCTGGTGATTCGGTTCCTGTCGGCGATGGACCTCCCGCGCCGCCCGCGGCTGGTCACCACCGACGGGGAGTTCCACACGCTCCGCCGCCAGCTGGGCAGGCTGGCCGAGGAAGGCGTCGAGGTCGTCCGCGTCCCCGCGTCGCCGGTCACCACACTGGCCGAACGCGTCGCGGCCGAGGTCACCGAAGACACCGCCGCCGTGCTCGTCTCGGCGGTGCTGTTCGAGACCTCCCGGCTCGTGCCCGGGCTGGCGCACCTCGCCGACGTCTGCCTGGCGAAGTCGGTGAACCTCGTCGTCGACGCCTACCACGCGCTCGGCGCCGTCCCGTTCGCGCTGCACGACCTCGGGCTCACCAACGCCTGGGTGCTCGGCGGCGGCTACAAGTACCTCCAGCTCGGCGAGGGCAACTGCTTCCTGCGGATGCCCGCGCACGCGCAGGAACTGCGTCCGGTCGTCACCGGCTGGTACGCCGAATTCGGCGCGCTCGCGGACGAGCGCCGTCCCGGCCAGATCGCCTACGCGTCCGGATCGGACAGGTTCGCCGGGGCGACCTACGACCCGACGAGCCACTACCGGGGCGCCCGCGTCTTCCGGTTCTTCGCCGAACAGGGCCTCACGCCCGAGTTCCTGCGGGAGGTGTCGCGGCACCAGGTCGGCTTCCTCGCGGAGGGCTTCGACGAGCTCGGGCTGCCCGAAGACGTCATCACCCGCGACCGGGAGACCCCGCTGGACCGCCTCGGCGGCTTCCTGTCGCTGAAGTGCGCCGACGCGGGAGCGCTGCAGGCCGCGCTCGCCGAACGCGGCGTCCGGACCGACAGCCGCGGCGCGTATCTGCGGTTCGGCCCGGCGCCGTATCTGTCGGACGGCCAGCTCGACTCCGCACTTCGCGTCCTGGGCGAGATCGTCCGCTAGGTTTGCGGGTGTGGCACCGTCGCCGCCGGACGACCTTCGTCGGGGACTGTGCCCTGTTCCAGGAACTTCGCACGTGCGCCACAAGCAGCGTGCACTCCACGACAAGGAGTCACCACAGTGACCGAAGTGTTCGGCCAAGGTACCGGCCATGAACAGGTCGTTTTCTGCCAAGACCAGGCCACCGGACTGAAGGCCATCATCGGGATCTATTCGACGGCGCTCGGGCCGTCGCTGGGCGGGACCCGGTTCTACCCCTACGAGTCCGAGGAAGCCGCGCTCGCGGACGTCCTCGCGCTGTCGAAGGGGATGGCCTACAAGAACGCGCTCGCCGGGCTCGACCTCGGTGGCGGCAAGGCCGTCATCATCGGCGACCCCCAGAAGCACAAGACCGAAGCGCTGCTTCGCGCCTTCGGCCGGTTCGTCCAGACGCTGGGCGGCCGCTACATCACCGCCTGCGACGTGGGCACCTACGTGCAGGACATGGACATCGTCGCGCGGGAGTCGGAGTTCGTGACCGGCCGCTCGCCGGAGAACGGCGGCGCCGGCGACTCTTCCGTGCTCACCGCTTTCGGCACCTACCAGGGCATGCGCGCCTCCGCGGACGCCGTCTGGGGCGTCCCGGACCTCGCGGGCCGCAAGGTCGGTGTCGCCGGCGTCGGCAAGGTCGGGCACATCCTCGTCGGGCACCTGATCGAGGCGGGCGCGCAGGTGGTCATCACCGACGTCTCGCCCGCGGCGATCGAACGCACCCGCGCGGCGTACCCCGCCGTCGAGGTCGTCGAGGACCTCGACGCGCTGATCCGCACCGAACTCGACGTCTTCGCGCCGTGCGCGCTGGGCGGGGTGCTCACCGACGAGACCGTCGGCCTGCTCCGCACCAAGATCGTCTGCGGCGCGGCCAACAACCAGCTCGCGCATCCCGGCATCGGCAAGCAGCTCGACGACCGCGGCATCCTCTTCGCACCCGACTACCTGGTCAACGCCGGTGGCGTGATCCAGGTCGACGACGAGCGCCACGGCTTCGACTTCGCGCGGGCCAAGCGCAAGACGACGGCCATCTTCGACACCACCAAGGCGGTGTTCGCGCTGGCCAAGGCCGACGGGGTCCCGCCGTCGACGGCCGCCGACCGGCTGGCCGAGCGGCGGATGACCGAGGTCGGCGGCCTGCGGTCGATCCTGACGGTGTAGCCGGCCCCTCCGAGCGCGTGTCCGTGACCGAAGGTCTGTGAGGGCCGGGGCTTTCCGCACCCGGCCCTCACAGACATATCCATCGAAAGGCGATCATCACCATGACCATCGTCTC